>JAFVZD010000123.1 GCA_017508345.1 Clostridia bacterium
CAAAAGACATTACTTGTAATACCGATCCAGTGGTTGGTAAAGTGTCTGAGACTACCACATTTAGCGGTGTGGTTTATGCTCCAGCATTGTCTGGTGCATTCACAAAACACAAGGTTGACACAGACCATGTGATTTCAGACGATAAATTTGAAGAACTAATTGATACTACCTATAAATTATTCAATTTGCCAAAATCAACATCTACTACCTTTGACTTGTCCACATATCCTGAGATGAATGTTACTGTTGTGACAAAACTTAGTGATTTGGATACAGATTTGGATACAAGTATTAGTTCAACATCTCGCCGTTCTATACTACTTAATTTGACTAATAACACTGATAGCACTGATAGTACTGATAGCACTGATAGTACTGATAGCACTATCCAAGACTTTGGTAAAGATAGACAACTTACACAATTTAGACGCGTGGTAGGTGTAGCAGGCACTACATTTACTGCTGGTGATATTACTATAGAGAATGCTAGTGATAAAGTAGCATACTTTGATAGTATTGGCACAGGTGTGTTGTTATCCAATATCAATATCAACATCAATTCACTATGTATCGAGAATGCAGAGGAGAATGCAAATATTGCAATATTGGTAGCAGAGAATAAAGGTGCAATATTCGGTTGCAGTGTAGGAGTTACTCCTGCAGTAAAGACTGCCACAGACGAATCCATAAAAGACTTTTCTGCCAACCTTACCACCAATACTAATCCTAACAACACTGACGCTAGATTCAATAATACTATCAATGACTATGCTACCCAAGATGTGACTACTATTATCAATAAATCTGCCAACTCTATTAATCTAGCTACATTGTGTGCTACAAACTCAGGTACTATATCCACCTCACACATTTACGCAGATATCATATGTAATGAGGGTAACTCCAGCAATGTAGGACTACTTTCTGGTAAGTCTACCTCAGCATATATGATAAACAACTTTGTAATGGGTAGGATTACATATCTAAATCCTATTAGTACAGATAAAGTCGGTGGAGTAGTTGGATCCATTAGTAATAGCATTATGGATACCTCTATATCCATAGTCAATATCTACCTATCTAGTGATGCTAGTGCTACTAATTCCGCTGCAGGATTGTTAGTAGGAGCCGAGAGTGGTACAAATACCTATTCAAATAATATTGCCAATAGTAGTATCTCTATCACCACCGAGCTCAATACAACTGGGGTAGATGAAATACGCTCACTGACTACTGCAAAATTAAGTATGCAACAGACTACCTCGGCTATTATTGATAGCAATATTTGGCCTCAAGACAAAACCCCCAATATTTGGGCTCAAGACAAAACCATAAACTTTGGTTATCCATACTTAATACACAATATGCCTACTACATCTACTGGTGATGGTAGTGCTACTTCACCATTCCAGATTACTGAGGCAGAGCAATTTAGTATGCTAAATGACGATAGCACAGCTCAAATACTACTTGTTCGTGATGTTGTTTACTATGGTACTAGTTCACTAAATAATATCAACCGCTCACTCAATGGTAATGGCCATGTAATATTAGTAGATAAATTATCTAATGATGTTAACAATTACGCACTATTTGGTACAATCAATGGTGTCACAGTATCCAACCTAGTAATACTGCACCACAAATCAATCTCTATTAGCGATGAGGCAATCATCAACTTTGGTGGACTAGCAATATCTGCTACAGATGGATCAACTATCAGCAATGTAGCAGTAGTGGGTATCAATAATGACTCTTACAACATAGAGTTTACCAATAGTGGTACTGATAGCATAATGGGTGGTCTGCTATCCAGCACTAGTGGTACAGTTAGTATTAATAATTGTTGGACAGACTTGGATATTCAGGCATCCAAGGGTAAATTGGGTGGTATGATAGGTACTACATCTAGCGGTACTACTATCAAGGAGAGTTTTGTAGCATCATCATTATCATTTATTGTCACTGATGAGAATAATAGTGTCACTGATGAGAATAATAGTGGCACTGATGAGAATAATAGTGGCACTGGTGAGAATAATCTCCTAGGTAGAATAGTAGGAGAGGCCGATACATCTACTAAATTAGATAGTACCTACTACTATGAGTACAACACTGATCCTAGTGAATTTGCAGGCGCACCTCTCACAGGTAATACTACTATTTACGAGCTAAAATCATCGGAGTTTTTAGTAGCAGCCGCTAAGGTAAGTAATTCATACCTATACAATCCTAGTGAGGGTCGATATTATTATACTGATAGGAATGGTTATAGTTTTAGCGAAACTGCTAATAGCATTCCTCAATGGTTGGCTGATGATGATGGATCCTTATTCACAATAGGTAATGGTGGTACAGTACCATACTTGATCAATACGACACCTGCTGACTACATCGCAATTCCCTAAACCAACCAATCAGGATAGATAACAAAAAAAGAGAAGAGAGCAATTATGTTTGCTCTCTTTTTTTGTATCTACTCAATACAGTAGTATATATCTTATTTATTCAAATCCCAGTACCCACGCCAATATGTCATTCAATACACTGCCATCTGGCACAATATTCTCCACCACACCTTGTACACAATCCATATTTATAGGGCCAAAATATCGTGAGTCCTTGCTATTATCTCTATTATCACCCATGCAAAATATCATATTTTCAGGCAAAATTATCTCTCCATTGACAGGCTCAATCTTTTGTGCCCAATGTGTTTGTTGTTGGTAATTTTTGTAATAATGATAACTCTCACTATCTGCTATATAATCCTCGTTTAGTTTTGTACCATTCAGATACACGTGAGTCTCGTGCGTGCCCTCATCATATGTTATCCTAATCCTATCCCCCGGCATCGCTATCACGCGCTTGATGAGTAGAGTAGCATTCTTGTCCGTTATACCTGTATATTGCGAGTCTATGCTAGATACATCCACTATTACAATATCACCATGACTAGGAGTAGCATACTTATTGGCTATCACGATATCCCTATCCGCCGCACTATCGTTATTTAGAGTTGGCTGCATACTAGCACCATGTACAGGCTTGGCATAATGCGTAGCCAAATACACAAATATTACAGTAATTACCGCAACCAGTAGCACAAATAACACATTCTTTACTATACTCTTGGCTCTGCTCTCCGGCTTATATGGATTGGTAATAGTCTCAAACTCTCTATACATATTGGTCCTCCCGCTTACTTATATCTATTATATATATTTTTTCCCGTTTTAGCAACAAATTTTCCAAAAAATTACACCCAAATAAAAAAATATGGGTCAGACCCATATTTACCTAATCAATTACCTGTCGTACTCAGCATCATAATTGATTATGCTGTCATAAATACACTTTTCTGCTGCTTCCAATCCTTCGATTGACCTAATCTCTGTCTCCTTGCCTTGTAGCTCCTTGTAACGCAAAAAGAAGTGTCTCATTTCATCAAAAGTGTGCTTTGGTAGATCGTCCATAGTGCGTACATTATTAAAGAATGGATCTCCTGTAGCTACTGCAATGATCTTTTCATCCATCTCACCATCGTCTACCATCACAATCATACCTATTGGCCTACAATCTACTAGTACACCTGTGTCCAATGGCTCTGTAGTCAATACCAATACATCTAGTGGGTCTCCATCACCGCCCAATGTGCGTGGGATGAATCCATAGTTAGCAGGGTATACCATGCTAGTGTGCAATAGTCTGTCAAACTGGATTAGACCAGTCTCTTTGTCTAGTTCGTACTTTACCTTACCACCTTTCTTGATCTCAATAAAAGCAGTAAATTGCTCTGTCTTAATTCTAGATTTCTCTATGTCGTGCCAGATATTCATAATAATCTCCTTTGTAATTTTTGTACTCAACATTTTAGCACATTGGCAATTTTATAGCAAGTGTTTTTGGTAAAATTTTAAATTTCTTAAATTCATTTTTCAAAATTTGCACATTTTATTTGTTTTTCTTGCAAAAATTAGGTATAATAACCCTATAAACTTTTACAAAAATTCCGCTTTTATGTATGATTAATATTGACACTAATTTGTTTATATGTTAAAATATACAGTAATATTTATTGAGTGTATCGTTAGGAGGATATATGGCAAGAAATAATGTATTTACTTCTGCAATGGGCAGTGTAGGTAGCGCTATTGGTGCGGGGTCTCGCGGTGTGCTTAGATACCTACGCACCGCTTACAATGATGGTGTGTATTTTTATGCAGACCAGACAGGTGCGAGTAATCCAAAGAGAGTCCGTGCCGCGGATACTTTATCTACTAGCAAGTCTTGGCTAGAGAGGGCTATCGCAGCCCCTACTATTGATGCTGTAGAGATAGTGACCAATTTGCCTCTCAATGCTCTACACAAGGCAGCAGATGTGCGCGACGGATATAGGCGTCTCAGAGTAGATGTGCGTGATGGTCGCAGGCATACTTTTGCGTCCACTCGCCCTATGCTAATGGTTATCACTGAGCAGAGTATGGTACACAAGCACAATGACAGGACTAGTTTTGTATCTCGCTTCCACATCAACCAACGCACTCGTATAGTTACTAGAGCATACCAGCGCGAGCATGGCCACATACTATTGAATGATAATGCAGACCAAGAGTTGGCTCTTAGTCACATTCGTGCCATGGGTGCAGGTAGTATGCGTAATGTACATATCTCATCCAATTATGGTGCTTGTATCCGCCACTATGATGACCAAGGTAAATTGATAGATAGTGACAAGCAAGACCACAAATTGACAAAAGAGCAGACACTAGCATTGCGTGAGGCATTGGGCCAAGATGTACAGGGCGAGGATAGTATGCTAATGCTTACCGCTCATGATGGCGATGGTCAATGTATTGTATCCGCTACTCCTAATGCTAGTGATACTATACAGTTAATGAAATTCAAGCACAACTCTCGTCAGCGTTCTCCACGATTTGAGTCTAGGAATGAGCGCGAGTTTGAGATGAATGCCAACAATGGTAGTTTCTATAATATCGTAGTAGAGCCACAGACCCTATCCCAGACACCGCGTTTGGACAATATGCTGACTCTATACAAGATTGCCCAGTCCTTCGCTACCCAGCGTGAGGTCAAGAGGCAAGAATTAGAGCGTAATACTGCACTCACTCCTGACGATATCAAGGCACAATTAGAGCAGTTTGATGCTGACCACCACTTTGACCTAGAGGTGCAATTTGGTAGAGATGGTGCATTGGTATTCACCCCAAAGGGTGTGTCCAAGCGTCAAGCCACCAAGGACATCCAGTCTTATCTCCATGTAGCAGACCAAGATGTAGGTATGCGTATCACTAGTGTCGCTGATGTGATAGAGAGTTTCAATCTAACCAAAGTATTTGATATGGTACACGACTTGCAGACTGCCTATGCCGCGGATACTAGCATTGACAGGTCCGTGGTGAGTTTGGAGGAATACACTACTCAATATATGCTTGCTAGTCTCTATCAGCCTGACCCAGTAGTATTCCAGCAATCATTAGCCAATGACTTTGATGAGCGCGGACGCCCAGATAGCGAGCTCGCAGAGATTAGTCAGCTCCGTTATCAGTATTTGGATCAATTGCGCCGTTCAAAAGAGGTTAGTGACGCTATGGTAGGTCAGGCTATGAGTAGCCTAATCAATTCCCGCCTCATGACACTGGCTATGCAAGATACAGACCAAGAGTTAGAGCAGTTGAAAGCTTACCTAGAGGCTCATGGCAATGCTCAACAGACTAGGGCATACCAAGACAAATTGAATCAATACAAGGCCAAGTCAATCTACCGTGATTATGCTCAGAGGCACATGATGGAGACATTCAGGCAATTCTTTGATATTCCTGCATCCGTAGGTATTACCCGTCCACTACACAGAGATACTATCGTAGACCAAGTAATGGAAATGCAGGACAGATATGACAACACCTTGGCTACCTCTCCTAATGTGGATCTACAGGCTATGCATGACAAACGCCAAGAGTTCTTTAATACACTACAGACATACCTCAATTCTGATGTCCCTAATAGGAATGATATCCTGAATGCTATCGTATCTAGCGCTGCTACTGTTGCTGATGGTAGCCAGAGCCAAATGGATGCTTGGGATGCGTTGTTGCAGACAATGAATGCAAACACACTAGCACATCAACAAGCACAACAGGATTTGGTTCATCAGCAACAACTATTGGCTATAGATAAAATATCCGAAATGACCGTAACCGAGGCAGTCAATGCGTTGCAGAATAATGTGGCGATGTTGCTACCTACTATCCGTCAAAACTACGAGGATGGTACACCTAGTACGGTCAACGACCTAGAGATGCTAGATGCCAATATGAAGAAAGTAGAAGAACTCTACGACATATTTATGCAGAGTAATGACCTAAATAATGTACAAAAGTTGTTACTATCCAAACAAATCACTACTTGGCGTAATTCACACCAGATTATACAGACCAGTAGATATGACAAGGGGCTGGACGCTCTCAAATTCCAAGAGAAATACGCAGAGACATCTTTCTCAGTATTGGACGATATAGTATCCACCCAAGGTGCTGACCCTCTAGCTATACTGGATTATATAGAGACAGAGGTGGCTAGGATTATACCTAATCACTTGCCTGAGATTATGCCTACCAATGTCGCAGATGTCCCTGGTGTTCCTACGCGTAAGGAATGGACCAACCGCATACAAGCCATGTCAGACTTGTATAATGCAGTTATCAAGGATAATGTATCATCCAGAGGATTCAGTTGTATGGATATGCATTACCGCCAGGCAATGGCAAAATACCTAGACAAACGATTGGAAATCATCAAGACAAATACCATAGCGGATGCTCAACCATCCAAGAGTGCGGAATACGCTGCAGAATTAAAAAAATATCTTGATGCAACCCAAGAAGCATTAAAGACTCGTAATGAATACGATAATGCTGATGCTAACGAAAAAGCAATCCTACTTACTCAGTATATGAATGATTTGGGTAGTCGCCTAGATAATCTACCTGCCAACTCTCCTAACCGCAAGGCTATGATAGCAGATTACAGGAATTACATTGTAGAATTTCAACGCATAAAGAATGAGTACTATATCAACAATGCAGTAACTCCAGAGGAGATGACTCGTGATCACTCATATACCGAGATGATCAATGCACATATTGCTGTACATACTATGGATGAGTATGTGCCTAGCAATGACCCTGCATCCACATATGGTATTCAGGAGATTAGTGCAGAGCGCGCCAACAGGGCACAACGCTACCTAGATGCACAGCGTAATTTCACAAAAGAAAAGATTGAGAGTATTAGTTCTCAACAGCCAAATAATACCAACAATATCTTTATCATTCTACAAAATGCCAATTCACCTACATCTTTCGATTTTGCGTCCATTGACAGTTTGCCAATAGAATTGCAAGAAAAGATACAGCAAGCAAAAGAGTTGAAAGAGGAGCAAAATAGCCAAGACGATAGCGATGAATACAACCTGCCTAACGGTCGCAAATTAGTACAATTGCCTATCTCAGACAAAGACAAAGCCGTAATCAAACAAGAATTATCCAAGATTGCAGAGTTTGACAAAGAACTAACCAGACTTGGCTTTGCATATTTTGCAAAAGATGCCGACCGTATCTCTATCAAAAACGAAGAAGAAGAAAAACTCAAACAAATTGTACGCGCATTCAACAATATCAAGTCTTTTGTAGACAAATCTATAGCAAAAGAATACCGAGATAGCAATATGGCAAAGTATACTTTGAATGCCTTAATGGAGTTGCATGGTAACATTGGTGGTACTATTAGACGCAAAGAGAAACCTCACACTCAGACTTGGGAAGAATTCAAGAATAGTAAGATTGAGGAACGCAGAAAGTTGCAAGACTATATCACTGAGGCACTAGACCGCGGTGTAGAGGTGGATCGTAATGGTGCTATTTATATCAAAGACCAAATGATTGCCGGAGAACGCGACTATCAAAAAGATATGAAAGCAAGAATGTCCGATAAGGTAGCCAAAAAGGTAAAACCGAACGAATTCATTATTGATGTATGTGAGCAAAAGATTGATGAGGCAAAGCGAGTTTTGGATGGCGAATCCAAGCGTAATTACTCCAAATCTAGACAGGATATTCACAAAAAGATTGCAGAGAACCAAGAGAAAATCTATACTCAAATTCTAGACCGTATCAGTCATGGTGATGATATATCTTGGTCACTTGACGAAGACCGCAAAGCAGTCGTAGTTACATTTGAGCCAAAAGATGATGACACCAAGAGAACTACTTACAAAAAGTATTTTTATGAGCACGAACTCAAAGAATTTGATGTAGACATCGCTGAATTCAGTAGGACTGTAATCCAGCTGGAAAAATCTAAGTTAG
Source organism: Clostridia bacterium (assembly GCA_017508345.1). The sequence continues at coordinate 8,388 of JAFVZD010000123.1, forward strand.
AAAAAGCCCAAGCAGATGAAGCGGCAAAAGAAGAAGAGGCACAAAATAAAGAGAAAGCAGATAAAGAAGCCAAAGAAAAAGCAATACTCGCTGAAAAAGAGGAAAAAGAAAAATTAGCACAGCTCCAAAAAGATGCAGATGCAGCCAAAAAAGCAAAAGAAGAAGCAGAAAAGCAAAGAAAGGCCGAAGCTGCACAGCGAGCAAAAGAAGAGAAAAAGCGTCAAGAGGAACTCCGCAAGGCAGAAAAAGAACAAGAGACCAACAAACTCAAGGAAAATATAGCTACCCTTAACGAGGGAATTGACAAATCCATAGAAGACCTAAAGAATACCAAAGACGCAGACAAACGAAGTCAAATAACCAATAACTTGCAAATATTAAAAGACCTCAAAAAGGATATGGAAAAAGAACTCAAAGAAATCCAAGAATATATCCTTAGCGAAGAGAAAATTGAGAATGCAGAGACCACACACAATAGTATGCAAGATATGCTAACCAATTCTCATAAGGAGAACCCACCTACAACCAAAACATGGTATGAGATGGCAGAAGAACAGTATAATAATGCGGGTTATGGTGAAGACAACGAAAATGATGAATCATTGAAACAATTGCTCTCAGAAGGGAAATGGACTAGTGATGGTAAGGTAGGTCCATTGGGGGATACTCTTACACCAGTACAAGAAGAAAGCAAAAAGAATAAAAGCACAAATACCAATGCTGCAGGAAGAAAGTGATGATGGTTTCACACATTTGCCTGAGGTAAAATAATTACACAAAAAAACACCCAGAGTGGTGTTTTTTGTTTTAGCAAATTACACATTTCACTGATAAATATATTTAATTTTTTCAGCCAAACTAATAAATAAACGCAAAATTTTACAAAATCCAAAAAATTTTTATCAAAATAACACAAAATCATTTGAGTTTTTTGTATTAATTTGCTACAATAATCTAATAAGTATTTTGGAGGTATACATAAATAATGTCTTCTTTTAGAAGTAAACAAAAATTAACTATCCCAGATGCACCTCTGCTATCCAAACGCAACGAGATAGAGGAGGAGCAACCCGTAGTGGATAGTGTGGATGTCACATTTGACCCAAATAGTCCAAAGTCCGTGCTAAAGAATTCTATGATGCGCGAGGCTGCAGTTAGTCAAAATCTTAGCCAAAATACTATGAAAATGCGCAAATACAAGATTGACCAAATGGAGGATTTTGCTAACGAGTATGCCATATCTATATCCGAGACATCCTCTACATCCAATACATTAGGTATAATCAACACTACCTTGATCACTATCGCATTGGCTATATCACTATTAATGGTCTTTTGTATGTTATTCGGTATACGCACCTGCTCCGTGATTACGGATACTATGGAGCCCTCCATATCTAGCGGTAGCCTAGTAATAGTACGCGATATTGCACCAGCCGATATTGTCCAAGGTGATATAATTAGTTATACCAAACCTGATGGCAAGACATACATCCACAAAGTAGCCCGCATTGAGCAATCTACATCCGTACCGAATGAATATGTAATTACAGTGAATTGTGTTAATATTGATAAATACCCAAGTTTCCAAGAGGTAATTCGCTCTAGTATGGTCCAAGGTATCTATGTAATGCATATGCCTGCTGTAGGTGGATTATTCCTCTGGATACAGAATAATTGGATAATAGTACTGATTTTCTCTATTGCTATCATTATGGGTATGACTATCACAAAGTATATTTTTGACAAGCAACACAATCGTGCCGTACTAGAGCGCTATATAGAGAAGCGTGACGCATTGGAGGTTAGACACGAGCAAAGATACCTCAACTACAAGCGTCAACAAGATATTGAAGAACTAGATGATTTATTGAATACAAAAAGAGAATAGGAGATACAATATTGCTAACTACAAAAAAACATAGTATAGCCCTAATAATTATTGTAATTATGCTGTCACTAATTAGTGTCGGCGGTATTTGCTATGCATATTTTACTCGTGTTAGCAACCACTCTCACGATGGCGAGCCTGCCACCACCTCTACCCAAATTTATTCACTCACCGCCACTAGCGATAGCTATACCATAGGCACACCTTATACCCAGTCAATCTCTGCAGATGCCAACTCTGTCAATAATATAGCAATCCACAATTCTGGTGATTTGGCTGTGTATATGAGAGTAAATTTGATGGTGGTTACCGCTCAGGAGAATGTACTAACACCACTAGGCAATGACTATTATGATACCACCATTTACCAAGATGACCTACCTATAATACACGATACCGATACATTTGATTATCATGGTTGGACATTGGTAGAGAATGGTTATTATTACTACAATAGCATAGTTAGTCCGGGAGATTTTGTGCCTTTTGCAAGTGTCTCTCGTACCAACGCAAATGTCCAAGGTGCTACTATCAAGGTAGCAGTAGAGGTTGTCCAAGCCACCCCAGCCATTGCCAATCTGTGGCATCCTAGTATGACATGGAATACCAACGATCGCCTAGACCACAATGGACAATTGTCATTAGATGGAGTAGACCTCAGCCCTCATTGGAGCGAAGGTGCCTCTGACAAGATAGTGCCAATCTACCCAAATGGTAATAAATGGAAAACATTAACACCACAAGAGCGAGAGGACCAAAAATTGTTAGTACCACTCACACGAGGTACTACCACCGCACAGATAAACAATCTAGTAGGCGACAACAACAATAGTTATCTGAGATTGTACAACGCTACCCGTAAATATATGATGTTTAATGTCAATTACAACATTATGCTCCAAGAATCCACCGATGGAATTGATTACCATGATGTCACTGCACTTTGGGCTCAGGGTAATTACTTTGGTGATGTCAAACTCGAGTTGCAATTTGTGGATTCTACAAATTGGATAGATGTGAGGGCGGATGCTAGTAATCAATTCGTCAACGATACTGGTGCCGTATCTTATGTGTACAATAGATTGGTAAATCCCGGAGAAAGTATAGGTGCACTAGCATCTACTGTCACACTCACTGGATTGGATGCTAATCTATTGGATGAAAATAATCAATACAACGGCAAATACTATGCCTTTAGAATCTATATTTCTATTACCGGTCTAGAGTCTACCGTGCTAGATGGCGAGGATACTGTCCAAAAAGCACTAGATACCACGGATGGTGCAGATGGATTTTTTGCAAAACAATTGTCCAAAGAATTTGATACCACCAAGCTAGATACACTACGCCAAAACCTCACTACTCAATACACTAGATGGTTGGACAAAATAGGTTTGCTAGACAATAGCGGAGGAGGTGAGTAATATGCGTGGAGCATTTAGGACAGGAATAGCTATGTTTGCTATTGCCATTCTATTGTGCGGTGCATTCATAGGTGTAGGTTATGCTACATTTACCTCACATCACCGAGGTGTAGCCAATATCACTATCAATTCATTAGGCAAGACGGATTTTGCTGTGACATCTACCACCAAATATTACCCGGGTTGCCAAGATGGTAGAGTAGAGATAGCTATCAAGTATGGTGTGTCCGATAGTGATCTACCTGTCAACATACAGGAAATTACACTGCAAAGTATAGAGATAGGTTACCAGTGGTTGCCTGACAAAATGGTCAATGCAGATGGTATCGTCACTCTGAGTGTC
>JAFVZD010000124.1 GCA_017508345.1 Clostridia bacterium
CTACCCTTACGCACTAATTGATTAATTGTAGGCATATTCTCCTCCTTGTTGTTATCGTTTAATGAATAATATCAACCCATATTAGTTCATTTTGAAATAGTATTTTGTATCCCTTATATATTAAAAAATTGGAATGTGACTAATATATACGATTACCAAAAATGCTGATTCCCTCATTCGTCATCCCAAAGCACACCTATTGTTCTGACGAACGCTTCCTCCAACCAAATCATTACTTAGTTAGAAAAAACCGCTACAAAGACAATTTGTAACATGCCCTATTTTATCAAATTTGTTTAGATATGTCAACAGCATTTGCAAAATTTTTTTACACTTTTGCATCATTTTTTCAAAACAAACACATCTTCATCCTTTTTGGACACCTGATTAATCCGTGTTTTTGCCAAAAAACCTGACAATTTCCCCAAAAAGTTATCCACTTATCCACAATCGCATAGTATAAATTTTTATTTTCTTGTAAAAAAATTAACAATTTTACCCCATTTTTGCCCCAAAAAGGCACTTATCCACAAAAAGTTATCCACTTATCCACATTTTGCGTTGATAAATTTGCAATTTTACGCAGTCTTGTGTCCTATTTTACTCACAATGCAAAAGTTGTAGATACTACTAGGAATATTACATATGTGAGCATTATCACGCTACCAAAACCAATATTGAATAATACACTTCGTTCATTTTTCTTGCGTTTGAGATAATAGAATAGATATGTTAGCAATGTCGCCGCCATTAGACAGCCCGCCAATACTATGGTCTGCATATCTACTACAAATACCGTCCCCGCAAAATAAAATATGTCAGCCAACGCCAATACCATATAGTTAAACAAGCACGAACCCATTAAATTACTCATAGCAGTGTTAAAGTTACCCAATCTACACAGAGCAAAACTACTGATTATCTCAGGCAGACTGGTAGCAATTCCCAAGAATAACGCACCCGCTAGTCCCCTACCCAATCCGTATACATCCGCTATTATGTCCGACATAAATGTTATAGACACGGATACACCCACTAATATCAACGCACACAATACAAATCTAGTCACAATTTGTTTTATTGTGAGAGTCATATCCGCGGGCGTCTGCTCAAAAGCCTCCTCCGCGTGCACCTCATCCTTGTTGCCCGGTACAAATATAGATAAAATATACAAACCTATACAAATCAGCGTCAAAATGTTAATATTCAAGAATGGTACTATTACACTCACACCTGTTATTGTAAATACTAATACAATTGCAGTAATTACCGCTTTTGTCCACAAGAATACATTATTACTTTTTGTTAGTTTTGTATTTCGTAATTTCCTAGGATATGTGAGTAATAACGCACCAATAATTGCTACATCAAATAAATTTGACCCCAATATATTACCTTGCGTCATATGTGGTTCACCCATTAGTGCCGCAGTCGCACTAGTCACTAGTTCAGGTAGACTAGTAATACCAGCCAATAATATTCCACCCAACAATGCCCCACTCAATTTTGTCCTACTCTCCAGTAGGTCCACATATTTAGCTAACTTGGTTGATACAAATACAACTGTTACCAGACACATTATATACAATGGCCAAATCCACCACATACGCTTACCTCTACTATATGATTTAAATAATAGTATATAATATTACAACATTTTAGGCAAGCAATTTATCCAAAGTATTCCAATTTGACAAATCTACAACTTTATTCTCCACCATTCGCTCTCTGGCCCCCTTTATCTTTACCCCTTGCACAGGATAATATCTGACCTCGCGTATTTTTTTCTTGTTTAATAATTTATCTCCGTCATAATATTCCATATATCCCACCACTTTATAACCATTCTTTGGATAAACCTTGTACCACTCCTCATCCGTATACAATACTTTATCTGTATATTCTTGCTCCACATCCACTATTACTTTCTCCGCCTCTGGTGGTATCTTCTCTATTACCTCATTTACGCGTTTGCGAATATAATTATCCACACCTTTGCCATATACCTCTACTGTCACATCACTATCCGTATACATAGTGTGTATAAATATAGGTGTATTGCTGGTATTACAAAACTTCAAATCACTAGTACCATAATTGACCATTGCGTCAAAGCCATATTCTATATAGTTAGGTGCTAGACTATGTGGATGTACCTCTCTAATCTCTACACCCGCTAGTATTAGTGCATTGTATAATGTAGTACTAGATTGACATACCCCACCACCAAATGCCTCTATGTACTCCTTGTCTTGTATTATTTTTGCCTCTCTGTATCCATTCTCCTTTGTCCTCCTACCCGTGGTAGTATTGAATGACACTTGTTGATTAGGCTGTACCACCATGCCGTCAAATTTACCCAATGCCCTACGCACATTATGCTTCCTGTCCTCAGTAGAATTTTGATAATTGGTACTAAAACTAGACAATTTCCTAGTCCAATTACGCATCTCTTGGCTAGTGTATCTAGGCATAGTTATCCGTGGTTTCAATTCAACATCCACACTGTTACCTACTCTCATACCCTCAATAATACTCTGTATTACCTGCTCATCTATTAGTTTTTTTCCTAATCGCTCCTCTGTTATACGGAATTTCTCATTAGCCTGTGGTTGGAATATTACCTCCGCGTCCTTTACCTCGCACTCAATGTCGCTTTTGACTCCGGTATAATACTCCTCAAATCCAAATAGCACATAGTCTATAGCATCTATACAATCAAAGCCAATATTCATTATCTCCTCTATTTTTTCCGCTCGCTCTATACTACTGCCCAACCTATTGTGTTTTTGCAATTTTTGACTATCACGAAAATTACTAACCTTAGGCAAATTCTGTTGAGCATTATATACATAACTCTTTCCATCATAATTAAGTGTTATAATTACATTCTCATACATCGCATATGCATTATTACCATTAGCCAAAAACCCCGTAACTAGTACGAGCCAACACAATACAAATATCAAATAACCAAATTTGTAATTTTGCATATACTTTCCTCACACATATTGTGTGACAAACTAAATATTATATACTTGCCAACAAAAAAATACCCAACCACGGGGTACTTTTCGTTACGCATTTTTCTTTTTTACTCGCTCCAACAAGAGTTTTTGTTTCATCGCCACCAATTTTTCTTGTGACGCAGGCAACATATCCAGTTGCTTTTCCGCAAACTCCTCAGATACTATGCCTTGTGTCAACAATATCAGTATCTGCTCTTTCCTAAATTCTGCAATGTCTATCTGTGTGTTTATTGGTAACAATAGCAATATACTGCCTATCACAAAACTATTCAACAATTCAAAATCTAGTGACTTGGTAATCAAGAGTTTTTTACCTACCTTGTTGTACCAATTATCCGCCACTTTCTCCATATCTTCCATGGTAGCGAAATCCGCCTTGTAGTTTTCCAGAAAATCTAGCATATTTTCTCTACTGCTAAAGAAACTCTCTAGTTTTTGTCTAGTCATCAATATTGTCTTTGGCAATTCCAATGCCTTGATACCCTCTATCGCGTGGAAAGTAGAACCCTTAAAATTCATCTCTCCACCATACAGACTCCTAGCATCCTTGTGTCTCATCAAGGATACCCTGTTACCATATACGCCTTTACCAAATATAAACTTTTCAAATGTATAGCCACAAGTGATTGCATACGCTAGGTGTGCCATCGCTTGCTCGTTTGTAAATATCTTTTTAATCATAGTGAGCCTCCTATTCTCATACGCCTAGATTAAATTTATCTTCCTTTACACCCTTTTTGTTAATCTCTATCTCTGCATCTACCAATAATACAATATTCTTTTTGTCAGTCTCCACATCCTCGTACTTAGTGGCAATCTCCACCTCACCATTATACTCCATGGCACACCTACAATATACCTCCAAGAATTCCTTGGCACGCAAAAAAGCATCCTCCACTGTCTCACCCTCTGTACATAGGTTGATATCATGGAATACTACTGTGTACCCTTTGCTCTCTGGGTCCTTATATAATATAGCCGGAAATACATACTGTTGCATATTACACCTCAATACTTTTGTCTAAATACTATCACATTTATCTTGTTTTGTAAATTAAAATCAATCAACTTTTATCACATAAAAAATCCATATATTATACACAACGCCAATATTATCGCATTGAGTAATGCCAAGAATATATGTAATGCCTGTGCTAGATTGCCTAGGCTAGACTTGATTTTTTGCTTTCTAGCAATATTCAATGTCTTGATGTTGATCACAAAGCCTACAATGCTACTAGCCAAACCACCTACATTCAATATTCCTATCCACCAGTGCGTGCCAATCTCCAAGAATGCCAACAATAATATTGAGAGCAATGCACATCCTGCACCCGCTATGCTTATCCACATAGACTTGCGTGCATACTCATCCATAAATTTGACTTCACGCGCCTCTTTGAGTTTTACATTATCTACATAATCAAAAAAACCCATACACTTGTCCTCCTGTATCTATTCTACTTAATTTTTTTGCATTTGGCAAACATTTTTTGCCTCTTTTTTACTTTTTATACACATTTTTTTGTTTTTTTACATAATATGGTGTAGCTGGGGCGTACATAACTAACCAAATTACACTAGTTATGTAAAAGGAGTGTACCAAATGTTTTTTAATAATTGCCCTTGCAAATTCAAACACTACGATGAATACAATCAGTATCCATATGCTGACAACAATTCACAAAAGTCAAAATGCGGTTGCCGCTATCCAGAGCAAGGCTACCAAAAAC
>JAFVZD010000125.1 GCA_017508345.1 Clostridia bacterium
CCGTTCTCACTCAGGATATCGCCAAAGAAATCGCACTTATATCCGAGATTGTGTATAGCTTCTTGCTTATTACCCTGATAGAATTCAATGTCAACAAAGAGGGTACAGTGGAGGAGTTGCGTGGTAAATTATCCATAAAACTAGATATGTTGCTAAAGACATTATCTAGATTATACCAGTGCGAAATTGTGTAAGAATACATTTTTATCCACAAAAAAGTCTATTCCATAGGCTTTTTATTTTTTTCAAAAGCCCATTGCTGTGCGATAAATTGTGCGTAAAAACAAAAAAAAATAGCAATTTTTTGCTATTTTTTATACTTTTTGCTGTTCTTTTGCTTTGTTTTATAATTTTTTGTTATTCATAATTAATATTTTATAGTTTTTCTAGAGTGTCCTTGAGCATCTCCATCTCACTATCATCAAAGATTGGGTCATAATCATCATCAGCCTGTCCGCGATAATTCATATCCACTGGTGGTGTCATATCAAATGGCGGAGGAGTGTCATCTATCGCACCATCAAATACCGCATTATCTACATTGACTTCAGGCAAGTCCTCCACTCGTGCATTCTCATACGCATCCTTGTACTTTTGCGGTAGTGGTGGGGCAGTCTCTGCCAGACTGGCTAGATTTGCATCGCTTGGCAAATCTGAGAAAGTTGTAGTCTCTCCATCCCACTTAAGTTTGATTGTACCTTTTTCACCATTACGGTGCTTTTCTACAATCAATTCCGCTATGCCTTCCTGCCTCTCCTTTTCCTCAATATCACGATAGTTTTCTGATTTGTATATAAACATTACTATATCCGCATCTTGCTCTACACTACCACTTTCACGCAGGTCAGATAGTACTGGTCTGTGGTCCTTACGCGATTCCACTGCACGGTTTAGCTGTGACAATACCAATACTGGTACATTCAGCTCTTTTGCTAGTATTTTTAGGCTCCTAGATATCTCAGATACCTCTTGTTGTCTATCTGTTATCTTTAATCCACTACGCATCAATCCCAAATAGTCGATAGTAATGAATGCCAACCCTCTATTAGGGTCATTCTTTAATCTCCTACACTTGGATAATATCTGTGCTGGAGTGTTGATAGAGGAGTCATCTATGTAGATTGGTGCCTCACCCAAGAGGTTCACTGCCTGCCTAAATCTGCGTTGCTCCTTTTCGTCCAATTCGCCTCGCATTACTTTTTTCATACTCACTTTACCCACACTACACGCCATACGCCTCGCCAGTTGTATTTTGGGCATCTCTAGTGAGAATACAGCACACGGCTTTTTGCCCTTGAGAGCAATGTTGATTACCATATTCATAGCCAACGAAGTCTTACCTACACCCGGTCTCGCTGCCAATTGTATTACATCACTGTTCTGAAAACCATTGGTGAGCATATCTAGTCCAGATAATCCTGTCATTAGACCTTTTTTGGCTCCGGGATTCTGAAAACTCTCATCAAAATCCTTTAGAACATCGCTCAAACTATCCCTAATGTGGTCTAGGTTGGATGTGCTGGACTTTTTGGAAATATTATAAATAGTAGCCTCTGCACTAGACAAAGCCTCATCCTTGTCATCCGCAGTATAAGCCTCCTCTATAATCTTGGTACCTGCTTGGATGAGTTGCCTCAGCACACTATCTTGCTTGACTATCTCCATATAATGCATATAGTTGGTAGCACCAGGTAGGGCACTCATCAATTGCGTGATATACCCAATACCGCCAATGCTGTCCAATTGGTCCTTGGACTCCAATTCATCCGTAAGTGTGATGTGGTCAATTATGCTATTGTTTTTCTTGATAAATAAATTGCACATAGCATCAAAAATTATCCTATGCTCCCTAGCATAAAAATCATCTGTCTTGAGTTCGTTGAGTATAGTGAGTGGTGCATCTGGATTGAGCATTACTGAGCTAAGCACTGCCTGTTCTGCCTCATAATTAAAGGGTAATTTGCGTAACGCTGGATTACTCTCCGTATTTGCCATAATTTTATCCCCCTTTGTGTGTTATTGTTGTGTTTGTACTATTTATCCCCGTTGTTAGCCTTTTTTTTGACGAGCTTCCCATTCTGAGCGTTTTTGCTTGATTCTAGCCTTACGCTTGTCATCAATCTTGATAGCCACAATGGTACCTACTAGTATCAGCACACAATCAATCAGTACCATTACCCAATATTCTACTATGCCATTTAGCAATAGATTGAGCGCAATAAGTATTGGTATAATACACAAGAGCATTATGCCATATACCTTAAATTGTGCAGTATATTCTTTCCTGTCCATAATATCCTCCACATTAGTATTTTTAATGTTTATCACATTTGTATTTTTTTTTCAATAGTTTTTTTGCTTTTTATTCAATTTTACTAAAATATAATTTTGTATATCATTGAGTGGACACACTTTGTTTTGGTAATGTCATCTATATTTACCTAGCATTAATGGAATTCTCCACAGCCTCAGTCTGCGATTCCTCCATTTGTTGTACTTGTGGTAGCGGGAATCCCAGTACATTCAGGCACTTGATAGCAGTACTAGGCAATGCACCCATAGCGTACAATTTTTGGTAAGCCATCGCGTTTTCACCCAATTTGTACCCATCTTGAGATACATATTCCACCGGGGTGTCATAACAATTTGTACCCGCTACATAATGCATATAGTGCAGGCAAAAATTATCCACATTCACGCGGTCTACATAACGCTTGATAACCCTCTCTCTACCTAGATTCAATCTCTTTTTGTGAGTGTCCGCATTATACTTTAGTATCTCCATATTGCTACTATACTCATTCCACCCAAATCCCACACTATTTAGCCACTTGTATACCGGCCACTGCATGGTCTTGTTTTCATAAGACTCTCGCAAGTGCTGTGATATTTCCCCCAATTCGTAACCATCTTGTGATACATAATCCCCCGGTATAAATGATGTGTGTGCTCGCTCCACATAGTCTACATAATGTTCCCAAAAGTTACTCCAAAAATGATTGAGTTTCCCTTTGTGCTCAATATCCCTAAGGCTCGCATATGTCACATTATCTATTACATATGTGTAGATGACATTCTCAGATTCTAGCACTTTGTCCTCAATCCCTAGTAGTCTCACCATCTCATATCTTACTGGTGTCATATTGTCAATAGTGGAGAGCCAGGCATCTTTTTTGCCCCAAAAGAACCCCAGTGATTCTAGCTTAGTTACTGTGCTTTCTTTCAGCAACCCTTTGTTGTGGCGTTCTTTGTTCTTGTCACAAATCACACCCAACCTATACCCAGTAGGGGATACAAATCTACCTGTTATATAAAAAGACCCTGTCTCGTTGATATAATCAATATAATTATATGTAAATTTGTCCATCTGAGCGCGTTCTTCATCTGTCGCGGTACCATTCTTGATTTTTTTGTAAATATCTATCCAGTACCTAGTCATCTCCATACTAGAGTCAAATTCCTGTTTCATATCTTTCTCCTCTTACCATATTTGGTTGATTATAGCATATTTTTTTACCTTTTACAAGCATACTAGATAATTTATCCCCAGATATTATTTTAGATTATATCTTGACATTAGTAGTTTTTTGAGTTATAATATATTTATATTTTATATAAATCTAACAAAGGAGTTTTTTTATTATGTTACATTGGGCAGATGAAATAGCAGAAGAATTAATCGCTAAGCATCCAGATTTGGATGTATTCACCTGTGCATCCGGTATTAGCCCATCCGGTGTAGTACATATGGGTAATTTCCGTGAGGTAGCCACTACATTTTTTGTAGTCAAGGCTTTGCGTGACCGCGGTAAACGAGTTAGATTTGTATATAGTTGGGATGAGTACGATAGACTACGCAAAGTTCCTCTAGGTGTAGATGAGAGTTTTGTGCAATACCTCGGTATGCCATACGCACTAGTTCCCGACCCTTATGGATGTCACGACAGTTACGCAGAGCACTTTGAGATTCCATTCATTGAGTCAATGAGAGAGTTAGGTATAGAGGTAGAGTTTTTGCACCAAGCCAAGCTCTATACCTCTGGCACCTATGTAGATGGTACACTTACAGCACTTCGCAATAGACACAAGATTTATGACATACAGTATTCCTTCAAGACCCAAGAGGCCAATGCTGAGGATCGTGAGGCTTATTACCCAATACAAATATATTGTGACAAGTGTGGCAAGGATACTACCAAGGTAGTGAGTGATAGTGATGATTGTGCAGTATTGGAGTATGAGTGTAAATGTGGACACCACGGCACTGTGGATATTCGCAAAGATTTTCACTACAAGTTGCCTTGGAAAGTAGACTGGCCAATGCGTTGGAAACACGAGGGTGTAATATTTGAGCCAGGAGGACGCGACCACTCTAGTGAGGGTGGTAGTTACCAAGTGTCTAGCGTTATTGCCCGTGAGATTTATGGTATAGAGCCACCTAGCTATCGTATGTATGACTTTGTGCGACTCAAGGGACAGACTACCAAGATTAGTAGTAGTTCGGGTACATCTATGTCACCTGATATATTACTACAAATCTATCCACCTGAGATAATACTGTGGATGTACACTAGATTTTTGCCAGAAAAGGCTTTTGACCTAGCACTTGATGCTGATGTGTTGAAGTGTTATCACGAATTCGATAGAATGTACCAAAAGTACAAGGATGGTTCCACTGACGAGATAGAGAATAGGATTATGCAACTATCCCTAGCAGGTCGTCCAGCAGACTTTGTCCCAGTATCCGCTAGCCTGATCGCTTCATTCGCACCAATCGTGAATTTTGACCTAGATATGCTAGTAGACTTGATGAATAAGTGCGGTGAGTCCGTTACTCGAGAGATGGTAGCGGATAGATTCCAGCGTATCAAATACTGGATGGAGAACTATTGCCCAGAGCAAATAGTTAGATTATTGCCAGTACCAAATAACGAGTTTTATGCCACACTAAATACTGAGGAAAAAGGTTGGGTATCTACACTGGTAGAGAGAATGAAGTCTACCAAGTTGTCCCCAGAAGAAATGCAAGCACTACTATACGAGATACCTAAGATTGATGGTGAGGAGAACAAGGCTAGACAAAAGCGTTTCTTTGAGATTGTGTATAGTTTGCTTTTAGGCAAGACCAAGGGGCCTAGATTGTACCTATTCTTGTCCGCTGTGGATCAAAATAGACTCATTAACTTATTAGACTTTTAGTGATAAATTCAATACTTTTTGACAATAATATTATTTGGAGATTTTTTTATGATAGATATCAATTTATTGAGAGATAACCCGGATTATGTCCAAGAGGCTTTGCAAAAGAAAGGTTGTGCCATTGATGTGAACGAATTGCTTCGCCTAGACAAAGAACGCCGTGGCTATATCCTAGCAGTAGAGCAGATGAAGGCAGAACGCAACAAACTATCTAGTAGCGTGCCCGCTCTCAAAAAAGAGGGCAAGCCCGTAGATGATGTCATTGCTCGTACTCGTGCATTGGGTGAAGAGATCAAATTGACTGAGGCCAAGCTCAACCAGAGTACCGCAGACTTTAATGATTTGTTCCACGCATTGCCAAACCTAGCAGATGATGATATCGTGGCTGGTGGCAAAGAGAATAACCAACCAATCTATACCTTTGGTACTCAACCTAAATTTGACTTTGAGCCAAAAGACCATGTAGAGTTGTGTACTTCACTCGGTATGATTGATTATGAGCGCGGTACTCGCCTCAGCGGTAACGGATTTTGGATTTACCGCGGTATGGGTGCTAGACTAGAATGGGCTCTACTCAATTTCTTTGTATCCGAGCATCTAAAGGACGGATTCGAATTTATCCTACCACCTGAGATGCTTAATGAGGAATGTGGTTTTGGCTGTGGTCAGTTCCCAAAATTTGCTGACGAAGTTTATTATGTACACAAGGCTGGTGCTGACGAGGATGTACAACAATTCTTGTTGCCTACCGCAGAGTCCGCACTAGTGAATATGTACGCAGGCGAGATTATCCCACTAGACGAGCTGCCAAAAAAATTCTTTGCTTACTCCCCTTGCTTCCGTTGTGAGGCGGGTAGTCACCGTGCAGAAGAACGCGGTATGGTCCGTGGTCACCAATTCAACAAGGTCGAGATGGTAGCATACACTACACCAGACCAGTCTGACGCTATGTTTGAGTTGTTACTCAAAAAAGCTCAATCACTAGTAGAAAAATTAGGACTACACTACCAGACTAGCAAACTAGCGGCAGAGGACATCTCTGCTACAATGGCTCGTACTTATGACATCGAGGTATGGATACCTAGTATGCAGATTTATAAGGAATGTAGTAGTGTCAGCAATGGTAGAGCATATCAGGCTAGGCGTAGCAATACCCGTTATCGCACCAGCGATGGCAAGACTGATTTTGTACACCTACTCAACGGCTCTGGTCTAGCTACATCTAGATTAATTCCTGCAATAGTAGAGCAATTCCAGACAGCAGATGGCTGCGTGGTAGTGCCTGAGGTTTTACGCCCATTTATGGGTGGAGTAGAGCTGATTACACCTACCAAAAAATAAAATTATTATATCTAACCCCGCTAGTACTGTCGGGGTTTTTGTTTGTCCCAAAATGTGCATAGTACCGCATTCTTTCTACACAACTATTCGCAAAACGACAAATTTCGCCAGTACTATGCACTGTGCATAGTACTATTTTTAGAAAATATTTTCTACTTTTTTGCATTTTCATATTTACATTTTTTACCATCTATGCTATAATGGAAATATGGCTATAGATTTATTTGGATTAGAGAATTATTTTTATAATAGGAGTTCTGTCTTGTTAGACTCCGCACAGGTTGAGTTCATTAGGCTCAATACTTTTTATAATCTCAATATTCACGAGATTACCAATCACAATTTACCTGCTATCTATTGTGAGTTGGAGAAGTATTTAAAGATTTATGATGAATTGTCCATCAAGCCTATGGTGGATTTTATATCCAAATTGATGGTTAGACTCCAGCCCCATATCAATTGGGATGTGGTCAATATGATTCAACTAAAGAAGACTTATTCACGCAAAGAGTTAGATTAGCATTTTTACAACAAAAAAACAGAGGAATCCCTTCCTCTGTTTTACATTTATGGGTTAATCTTTATTCTGTCCTGTGTTTGTCACACTCATTAAATTTCAACATATCTCTATACATAGTTTCACCCAATGCCTTTTTCCACTTGTCACGACTCTTGTCTGTCTCCCAGTCAAATGGGTTCATGTGGTAGTTGATATATGCTATCAATTTGATAAATTCGTCATAATCCTCAATTTCAATCAAATCACTACATTCGTGTAGTAACCTGTACGCACCCACATTGGCATGCTTTATATATTGTGCGTTGCCATCATCCTTAAATTTTTGCGTGTGCAACTTTCCGTAATCGTGGAGTAGTGCCCAGTTTTTAGCAAAAACAGTATCCTGTGTCTTTTGTAATTCTGTCCAAACCTCATCGCTGTGCTTACCTAGTGTCCTGTTGTGCCACTTGGTCTGCTGGTCAAATTTGTCCATAGCATTCTTTAGACTGTCATACCTATTTTTGTCAAAAGGCTTTTTGCTAGGAATTACATC
>JAFVZD010000126.1 GCA_017508345.1 Clostridia bacterium
GAAATAATAGATAATATTAGTACTAACTGGAATAGCAATGTAGATATGATTTTGATGTCTCAGAGAGTGCGTAGAAAGTATCAGAGTTTGATGGCAAATAATAGAATAAATATTGATGTATTGAATCTAGAAGGTGGATACAAGGCGTTGTCATTTAATGGTATCCCTGTAATAGCAGATAGATTTGTGGGCGAGCACGATGCATACTTTGTGGATAGCAATAGCCTAAAATTACATCAATTGTGCGACTGGGAGTGGTTGAGTAATGACAAAGGTCAAATACTTCGTCAAAAAGAGGGATATCCTGTACACACCGCTACACTAGTGAAGTATGCTGAGTTGATATGTGACAAACCTGCTGGAATTGCGAAAATGAATTTTGTATGGTAAACACGAGGTAGTATTATGGCAAAGATAAAAATCGTCAGTGACACGTTTGATATATGCGAGAGAATAAAAAAGATAGATAAGTATTATTATGTAGTATATGACACTATCAAAAAGGTGTATGAGGTTCATAATAGTAGGCAGATATCCAATACCTTTTGTATAACCATAGGCAAGACACTGGATATGCGTGCGTTATCTAAATTGATGCTCAGTAGTATTAGTAATTTGGATAAAATAATATCTGATATGACTAAGCATAATGAAAAATTGGAGCAGGAGAATAGTAGAAAGGTCAAGGATATGGTGACTTGGCGTGCCCAAGAATTATATAATTACGCAATGAGAAATAGTGTGGATGATTTTGGTGATGCTTATAGTACTAGTTGGGTTTGATAATGTTAGGAGGTAATATGAAAGCTAATGAAGTATTGACTCTTGCTTGTGAATATTTGAGAGATTATCAGTTAAGAGATGTTTTGGAGCAGAATACTCTGGATAGTGCTAGTGATGTACAAAAATCCAAGGTAAAGTTATTGACTACCTCGCTCAATGATGTAGTGCAGACTTTGGCGTTGATGTATTTTCCATTACTCAAAACGGAGAATATGGAATCTAGTACTGGTAAGTATAATTACAGTGATTTTGAGAATGTAGTATTGGAAGTAGTAAAGGTAAAAGACAATTTAGGTAATAAAATACAATTCAAGTGTTATCCAGAGAGTGTAGATGTTGGAGTAAATGAGATAGTATTGACGTATCATTACCAGCCTAAGTTTGTGGTAGAATTAGATGATGTATTGGATATATCCAACGAAAGGGTGGGTATCCGAATGTTGGTTACTGGTGTATTATCTAGGTATTATATGTACCAGGGTATGTATCAAGAGAGTATGGCGTGGGAACGTGCTTTTACCAGTACAATAATGGCTGCAAAAGCTAGTAATCGTAGCCAAGTAATGCCAAAGAGGAGTTGGTATTAATGTTTTATGATGAAAACTTACCAATAATTGATAGTAGGCTAATGACCTTAGAGATTAGTGACTTTGGTATGGGAATGACCACTGCAAAGGATACTGATTTGTTGCCTATGCACTTTGCAAAAATCACATATAATTACGATTATAATAGTGGTGTGTTGACTGATGGAATGGGAATAGGCAAATTAGAGTGGACTATGCAGGGGGTAAAAAGGGAATTTCCTTTGCCCGAGGGTGTCACAAAAGTAAAAGGTATATGGTATTTTAAGCGATATATTGATGAAAAAAGTGCGTTTGAATCCTTTTTGGTGATATATTGTGACAACAAGAAGATGTATTATGCTACTTTGGATATACCAGCAAATTACTTTTTGGAAATTAGTGGTTTTACGCTGAATGGAGTGCCTGATTGTATTAATTATAGATTGGATGGTCAAGATTGTCTGTTGATATGTAGCCCGGATGAGAGTGATTCTTTTGCAGTGTGGGATGGATTGACTGTGCCAAGTGTACACGATGATGCACCTGTGATTACATCCGCTAGTGTGTATGCAGGGAGATTGTTTGCTACATCGGGCGGTGACCATAGCAAGTTGTGGTTTAGTGATGACCTAGACCCAAAGAATTGGAATGTAAGTCAATTTGAGGGTGGTTACATAACTTTGTCTGATGAGCGTGGTGGACTGAATAAGTTGATAGAATACAACAATTATCTGTATATAATTAGGGATTATGGAATATCTAGGCTATATGCGTTTGGTCATCAATCTGATTTTAGTATACGTAATATGTATTTGTCTACGGGCAAGATTTATAGCAAGAGTGCTGTGTTGTGTGGCTCTAATATAATAATGTTGTGTAGAGATGGACTATATGCCTTTGATGGAATTGATGCACATAAGGTGTCTATTGGGTTAGATAAGTTATTTGAAGGTCAAGATAATGAAAATGCCATAGGTGCATTTGTGAATGGTAAATATTATCTAGCGTGTAGGTTAAAGTATGATGATGAAGACAAAGTGGGTTGTGAGGAATACTACAATTACACAAATAATACGCTAATTGAATATGACATTAATAATGGGGATATCAAATTGTTGAGAGGCGTGGATGTATCTGTAATGAATGTAATCAATACTACGCAATTTAGCAAATTGATGTTGGTGCTAGATAGTTCGTATAGCAATGATATTTTGCAACTAGATTATACTGGAAAAGTGTTGGATGAACCTACGAAAAAAGTTTGGAAATCACCGCTAAGTGACCTAGGTTATCCTATGCGGTACAAGACTATTAAAAAATTGATACTAGACACAGAGACTGATATAAAATTTGTGGTATACACAGAGAATGGTAGTTATGAATATGACATCAAAGGTAGTGA
>JAFVZD010000127.1 GCA_017508345.1 Clostridia bacterium
ACTACTACGACCAGACTTGATGGCTAGTATTGGTTTTTTGCGAGATATACGAGTAGCAATTCTACGAAATTCGGTAGGATTGGCGATATTTTCTAGATAGAGTAAAATTTGGTTGATGTTGTCATCTTGTTCCCAATGTTCTAGTACATCTAGTGCGGTGATATCTGCCTGATTGCCTAGAGAAATCACTTGGCCAAGCCCAATACCGAGATTTGGTAGGATATTGATGATACCACTAGCGAGTGCACCGGATTGGGTAGCGAAACCAATTTTGCCACCAACGGGGGTGAGTGGTGCAAAACTAGCGTCCATACTAATACTAGGGTGAGAATTGATCACACCCAAGCAATTTGGTCCTACTAAATTCATATTATAATCTTTGACTTTTTGGATTAATGATTTCTCTAACTCAGCACCTTGGCCACCAATTTCTTTGAAGCCACTGGAAATTACAACAATGTCGTGTACACCGGCACGATGACAGTCATCTACTACATCCAATACGACTTGGGCAGGGACAGCAATGACCGCCAAATCAATTTTGGCTGGGATATCATAAATGTGTGGGTATGTGGGTACATCCATAATATTATTAAGTTTTGGATGTACTCCATATAATTTGCCTCTGTATCCGAATTCTAGCATACGACTAATCAATTCGTTACCAACAGAACCTGGTGTAGCACTGGCTCCGATGATAGCAACAGAGGATGGGTTCATAATTTTATTTAATCTGCTCATAACTAACTCCAAATAAAAACAAATAAGTGTGGAACGCATTAAATATTGCCAATTTCACAATAATTATTATAGCAAAAAAATTGAAAATAGTCTAATGTTTGGTTGTAATTTTTTGAGAATAATGTTACAATTATATATAGTGAGGTGTGCAATGCAAATAGTTAGATTTTTTAATAAACAAAATTATGGTAATAGTTATGCGGTAATTAATGATGATGAATATATTTTGATTGATTGTACCCAAACTGTACAAGATGTGTCTAGCAAATTAAATAGGTTGTGTAATAGAGAGATGCAGTGTATGGGAATATTTGTGACTCATGGACATTATGACCATTTTAGTCACTTATTGGAATGGATAAATAATGGCACAAATGTGTATGCAACACAAGAGGCATTCTACAAAATGGCGGACAAGAATCTCAATTGTAGTAGTAGTTTTGATCAAATAGTAGAGATAGTAGTTCCACAAAATGTAATGAATGTAGTGGAGGATCAACAAAAATTGCAAATGTTAGGTAAGGATATAATTATCCACAAATTGCCGGGGCATACGGATTGTAGTATGGCGATAGAGATTGAGGACAATTTGTTTGTGGGCGATGTAATATTTGCAGGTGGTGGATTGGGTAGGTGTGATTTGCCAACTGGTAGTGTAGCACAAATGCAAGAGTCTTTGGAGAAATTGAATAATATGAATGGTAATCTGAATGTCAAACCCGGACATGGATTGGGTTTTGTATTGGGAGAGTGTAAACCATTCAGAGTGTAAATGGGTAAATAAAAAATCTGCTGAGAATAAAGCAGATTTTTTATTATTTTATACAGTAGCTGTCCTCGGTGAAAAAGACTCAGAAACCTCATCTGATATTGCGGATTGTGTGCGTGAATTAGCGTTATTGAGTGTCTGAATGCAACCATCACAGAGTGAGGTACCTGCCTCACGGCCGGCTACCTCGGTAGTCGCACAGATTACAGGGTATTCTCCCAATTTGCCTTCTTCTGTTTTTTGGATATCCAATTCGTCAATTTTTTGAGCGAGTTTGAGTGGCATCTTGGTGGGAATACTAGTGAGTAATTTGCTTAATCTGGTATCCCCATTAGGATCCTTTAGCTTAGTGGCTATGATGTGGCTAGTAATTGGGGCAT
>JAFVZD010000128.1 GCA_017508345.1 Clostridia bacterium
ATGTTAGCTAACGAGGTATACTATACCGAGAATGGAGACTTGAGAGTACCAAAGACAAGCAAAATGGCATTGGTTTATACCAACAATGTAGTCCGTCTCTACAACCATGGTTCTATTATGAAAATCAAAAGGCAGATATACAAAGGTATCAAGGATGACCGCGAATTGATAGAAGAGAACTTGAGCAGAATGAATGAGATGGACCCTCATTGGATACTCAGAGAGGAGATGCCTACCTATATGCCTGCCAAGCGCAAACAAATCGTTTATCCTAACAATATTAGGGAAATCAAACCTTGGTCTGAGGGATATCGTGAGAGTAGAGTGCCAAAAAAGTTTACCATACGCACCAAGCTCAAGCAATTTGGTAAAGATGTAAAGAAAGTAACAGTTTTCAACGATATTGTCCACACAATACAACCGCTCAACATTAGCGAAGCCGAATTAGTTAGGTAGATTTACCACCAAAAAATCATTTACCAACCATTAATTTTTGAGAATTTGGATTGACAAATGCATATTTATGTGATAGAATGATTAAAGATAATAGTATAGAGATTGAGACAAGTAAGTATATCCACACCGGTCACAGAGAGTGTTACTAGGCTGAGATAACACGCAGGAGTATATACCCAAACCACTCAATTGACTATTGCACTGGCACGGGTGATATCGTGCACAAAAAGAGTGGCAAGTGAGTACGCTTGCAATAAAGGTGGAACCACGGGTAAGATACTCGTCCTTTGTAAATAATTACATCGGGCGAGTATTTTTATTTGCCCAAAAAAGGAGATAATAATGAAAATAACTATCAAAGATGGCAGTATATTAGAGGTAGCTCAAGATGCTGTAATATTGGATGTAGCTAGACAAATCAGCGAAGGCCTAGCACGCAACGCTATTGCTGGTAAGATTAATGGCAATTTGGCGCAATTGTCACAACCAGTGAGCGAGAATGATATGGTGGAGATTATCACATTAAGAGATAAAGAAGGTATGGATATATTCCATCACTCTACATCGCACATTTTGGCATTGGCAGTAAAACGCTTGTATCCAGACACCAAGATTAGTATTGGACCTGCTATAGAGAACGGATACTATTATGACTTTGACTTTGCTAATCCTATCAAGATTGAGGAACTGCCTAAGATTGAGGCAGAAATGCAAAAAATCATCCAATCCAAAATCAAGTTTGAACGCAAAGAGGTAGCCAGAGCAGAGGCCAAAAAGATTTTTGCTGACCTAGGCGAAGATTACAAACTAGAATTGTTGGCAGATATCCCAGATGGAGAAAAAATCACAATCTATACACTAGGAGAGTTAGTTGACCTATGTAGAGGTCCTCACCTAGAGGATATTAGTATTATCAAAGCATTCAAATTGCAATCGCTCACAGGTGCATACTGGCGTGGTGATGAGAATAACAAAATGCTCACTCGTATCTATGGTATTAGTTTTGCCAAAAAGTCCGAGATGGAAGAATATCTAACAATGTTAGAAGAGGCCAAAAAACGCGACCACCGCAAACTAGGTAAAGAATTAGGATTGTTCTTTATTAGTGAATATGCTCCAGGTATGCCATTCTATATGCCTAAGGGTACCATTCTGCTTAACGAATTAATCAAGTATTGGCGAGAGATTCACCAAAAAGCGGGTTATGTAGAGATTCAGACACCTATCGCTATGAGTAGAGAATTGTGGGAGGTCAGTGGTCACTGGGATCACTACAGACAGAATATGTACACATTCAAGGCGGACGAAGACAGAGATTATGCGGTAAAACCAATGAACTGCCCTGGTTGTATGTTGTATTACAAGGAGAGTATGCATTCTTACAAAGATTTACCATTGCGTATAGGTGAGTTGGGTAAAGTGCATCGTAGAGAGGCTAGTGGTACACTACATGGTCTATTCAGAGTTCGTGCATTTACTCAAGACGATGCACACATCTTTATGTTGCCTAGTCAAATAGAGACAGAGATTGCCAATGTATTAAAACTAGTAGACGAGGTATATCGAGTATTTGACCTCTCTTATCACCTAGAGCTGAGTACTATGCCAGATGACCACATTGGTGATGTCCAAGATTGGATTATGGTAGAGACTTCACTAAAAAATGCCTTGGAGCATTTGGGTAAAGAATATGTCATCAATCCTGGTGATGGTGCTTTTTATGGCCCTAAGATTGATATTCACATCAAGGATGCTATCGGTAGGACTTGGCAATGTGGTACTATTCAATTAGATATGCAGTTACCAAAACGCTTTGAGCTATCTTATATAGATGCCGATGGTAGCAAAAAAGAACCTATTATGATTCACCGTGTAATTTTTGGTTCTATCGATAGATTCTTGGGTATAATGACAGAGAACTTTGCGGGCGCATTCCCTCTATGGCTTGCACCTGTACAAGTTCAAGTTATCAATATTTCTGAGAAACAC
>JAFVZD010000129.1 GCA_017508345.1 Clostridia bacterium
ATAACTTTAACGCATTGTGGCTCCTAGGTAACACAATAGGCTCACTCCTATTCGGCACATAGATTTCTTCATCTCGCTTGGCTAGACTCACTGCTGGTATATCATACCCCATTTTTCCTATTGCCTCCACCGCATTAGATAATTGTCCCTTACCACCATCCACCACTATGAGGTCAGGCAAAACACCAAAACTCGGGTCCCTCTCTCCTGCACTTACCTCATTTAGTCGCCTAGTGATAACCTCTTGCATACTCGCAAAATCATCACTACCCTGCACTGTCTTGATTTTGAATTTTCTATAATATGCCTTTCTAGGTTCTCCCTCTACAAAACTCACCATAGATGCCACAGACAAAACTCCACCAATATTAGATATATCATAGCATTCTATCTTGCTAGGTCTATTACTTAGCCCCAATATCTCCCCCAATTGTGTGACTGCACCCACAGTATAGTCACTATCACGCTTGTCGCGTTCCACAAATTTTTCTATATACATCTCTGCGTTTTTCTTGGCCATTTCATATAGTTTGCGTTTGTCACCCTTCTTTGGATTAGTTATTATTACCCTACTCCTACCGCCCAATATATCAATGCTCGCTCTTATTTCACTCACCCAAGCCCCCAAAGCATCCACATCGTCATCATAACCTATCACTATCTCCTCTGGTGGCATAGCAATGCTACTATAATATTGTGATACAAATTCACTCACAGCCTCGCTCTCTGTCATATCCGCATTAATGATGTGGAAGCAATCTACCCCCACACTCCTACCACCTCTCACCACCAGTACCGCGATACTAGCCACACTACCATTGGTAGCATATGCAAAACAATCCAAATTAGCAAAGTTAGGTAAAAATGCCAAAGTGTGTTGTCCTACTCTATCCAAACTCTGTAGCGTGTCTCTCAGCATCATCGCTGTCTCGTACTGCTCATTTTCTGCACACTTTAACATTCTAGCATTCAGTATCTCTTTGACCTCTCTATGGTCACCATTGAGGAATGCCACTACTTTCTTGACGATTTCCGCATACTCTTGTCTAGTTATCGCCCCCACACATGGGGCACTGCACAAGCCAATATCGTGATTGATACATGCACGCTTTTGCTTCTTGACCACACCACCTTTGCACATTCTCACTTGATATGCCATATTTATGGCTTTGAGTAAATCTTGAGGTCTCACACCCGCAAAATATGGTCCAAAATATTTGGCTCCGTCCTTCTTTAACTTTCTAGTAATAGTAGGTCTAGGAAATTCCTCTCTTAGGTCAATCCTAATATAAGGATAAGACTTGCCATCCTTGAGTAATATATTATAAAATGGCTGATATCGCTTGATTAGATTATTTTCCAACGCGAATGCCTCATATTCATTAGCCACCACTACATAACTAAAATCAGCAATGTTACTCACCATTGCCCTAACCTTTACCGTATGTGCTTTGCCTGACTGAAAATATTGCGAAACTCTATTCTTTAGATTCTTCGCCTTACCTACATATATAATTTCGCCATTGATGTTTTTCATAATATATACACCACTGCTGGTAGGTAATTCACTCACTTTACTCTTTATATCCATAGTTATATTATACCCAATTTCTTTTAATTTTGCAACAGTAATCACCACAGATATTCACAATTTTTTGTTATCCAGCATATCTATTTATAACTAACTACGGAGGTGACAAAATTTGACTTTATCTCAAATTATCATCCTAATACTACTCATATCCATTGTGACTAGCATTACTGGTATTGAGTTATCCAACAACACCAATTTCCTAATATTGCTACTTTTAGGTCTGGTCGCACTATCTCGTGCAAACACCGCTCTCACCCCACAATGCCCAAATAATACTACTTTCAACAGTACCAATACCCTACTCAACAACATATTTTAATACAAATTCCACATAGTTTAGCACCAATCCTTTTGATTGGATACAATAGAAAAACAAGCACCAATCGTGCTTGTTTTCATTATATATCAATTTTTGTTTCGGATTTTTTCTCTTCTTCTTTTTTGGATTTGCGTCTTTTCTTGGTCAAGAAGCTCCTATCCTCTTTTGGTACAAACAAGGTCACATCCTCGTCTTGTGTCAAATCCAATAGGTCGGATACTCCTACCTCATCAATAGTAGCCAGTCCTGCTTCTACCAATTCTTCTCTCTCTCTTGCAGACTCCCTTGTCTCCAACTTCTCTTGCATTATTACAGTAATTACAGCAACTGCTGGTCCTGTAAGTAACATACCTACTACACCAAACAATGCTCCACCAATTATCAATGTTACCACATTCACAATAGCACGAACATTCAATCTCTTACTAATAATATATGGTGGTACAAAGGTAGTCACTATTGCCCATAGCAACAAAGTGAATATCACTGCAATCAGTATGAGTGTGAGGTCAATTGTAGACATTACCAACATCACCAATACTAATGGAATCATCGCCAAGAATCCACCAATATATGGTATCACTGACAATACTCCCAACAATAATGCGATTAGTACAGCATAAGGCACATCAATTATTGCATAACCTATCCATGCTAGTACAAATATTATAGCCATTACAATTATGTTACACAACATACATTGATTTAGACTCTTGTAACTACGCCTAGTAATTGTGAGTATCTCATCCGCTTTTTTCTTGTCATAATAAGCATACGTATAACGCTTGCAAGTGTGTGCTATCAATTCCTTGTCTTTTACCAATAGGAATGAGATAAATAGTCCCATTATTATGTTAAATACAATTGTAGCGGTATCCATCAAGAATGTCATCAAATTAGACAAGAATGCTGGTAGCATATTCTTGATAGACTCAAATATACTCTGTGCAGCACCATCCACTATGCTAGATGCCTCCGCATCACTGAACCATGGCAGACTACTCAATAGATTGGTAATACTTACCTGTATAGTCTGTAAATAACTATCTCCGTCCTTAGTGATATTCTGTATCAACTCTACCATTGATGGTATTACCAATAGCAACAATGCTAATATCAATCCAATAATGATTACATAACAAATCGTTAATGAAATCGCTCTCTTTAATGACTTAGCATGAGGATTACCCACAAAAGCATTTTTGAGCAGTTTCTTTTCTATCAAATTGACTGGTCCTATGAGGATATACGCTATCACAAAACCAATCAGTATAGGAGTAATACCCCCTAGTAACGCACTAAACATACCTAATAAGGTATCACTAGCCAGCCCCGAGATTAGTAATGCACCTAATAATGCAATAAACAACCAAACATACCATTTGCGGTTCTTACGGCTCTTGTCTGATTCAAAATTATGTTCCATTACTTACTCCTTTTTTTATTTTTATTTACTACCATTATCTGATTGGCACGCCTCTCATCCTCAGCCTTAAATTTATCCAACAACGGTTGTATCTTTTTGTTACCAATACAAAAGTCATATAGCATAACCAGCATACCTTGCAATAGATAAAAGTAATATGTCAATATTCTCCACAACAATACCGCCCAACCAGCTACCGAACCTGTGGTGAATGTGAATAGCGAAGTAAATAGTGTGCTAAATGACAACTCTGCCATACCCGCACCACCTGGTACTGGTATAAAACACACGGCCAAGTCACATACAATAGTCAATGCCATTATCTCTAACCAAATATTTAGGTCAAATGGTCCACCGAATGCTAAGTAAATCAAGAATGGCAAACTATAATGCAACAATAGATTGATTATAGACAAGAATGTCTCAGAGAGCACTATCCAAATATTACTCATAAATATCCTAGATGTGTCTACATACTCTCGTACCATTTTTATTACCTTGACATATGTACGCCTATAATCCTTGATTATACGCATCTTGTTGAGTAACTTTAATATCCCTATCGCAAAGCTTGGTCCCATTTTTTTACTAGTAGACAAGAATAATATCAAGAATATCAACGCAACATTCAACACTAGTCCAACAATACATAATGTAGTAATTAATGGTGCCATATTAGCTAGTCCAGTATGCCCAATTATCAATACTATAATATCAAATGCTATTAGTATAATTTGACTATATAGGTATTTTGCTAGCGGTATACTAGTAGCACTACTAGCCGGCAAACCTCGCTTGTTTAGGTAAAAC
Source organism: Clostridia bacterium (assembly GCA_017508345.1). Next base: position 4,150 of record JAFVZD010000129.1, read on the forward strand.
ACTTGAAAAGCCTGTCCACCTGATGCCATAGGTGTGATATTGTCATAAAATCTCTGAATTGCTAAACTTTTGTAACTCAGCCACGGCCTGGACCTGCCCGTAGTAAATTTGATTAGTACCCACAATCTAGCAGCATCCGCAACATTCAATAATAGCACAAAACCAAATGCCAACAATAACCAACCCCATTTGATTTGACCATTAATCAATTCTTCAAATGATACCGCACCTTCACTAGACAATTGTGTGTACATTACAATAACCAATACTACTAGGTTGATTATCAAGAATATAGTACTCATCAACCTGCTTTTTTTACTGCGTTGCTTGGCTACTGTATTCTCTGCACCCTCAATTATGCTTTCTGTCCTGGTCTGGTTCGCCATATTCTTGATACTCTCTGCGATACCTCTAGCCGAAAAGCCAGTATATTTTCTGGATGTTATCTTGTGAGACAACACGGACAAAAAACCTTGTCTATTATACAAGACAGGTTCGCTAATGCTAGCCACACCACTTACTTTTAATGCAGGTGGTACTTCCTCTTTATTTATTATATCATCCGTCATATTATACTCTCATCAGTTGGTTATGTTTTAACTATACCAAAAATAAAAACTCTTGTCAAAAGATTTTTAATCTTTTTTATGCTTTTTGGCACATTTATATGATTTTTTATCCAAAATTTATCATCCAATCATCAAAAAGCGCACACTATGTGTGCACTCTTTTATTAATCCCATTTTAGATTGACATATTCAATATTCAACATATTCGTGGTTTGCTCAGTTACTCTTAGCTTGTCACTAATCTCCACACCCGCTATTACTAGTATGTCATTACCATTAGCCAGTACTGGTATATAATCTCTCAACCTAGCAGGTATTTTCTTGTCTATCATATACGCCTTCAATTTCTTTGTCCCACCACCAAACTTAGTGAATACATCACCCTCTTTTCTCATTCTCCAGATTGCTCCCTGAGGCACCTTGTCCGCATCAATTACCAATCCATTTATGCTAGGTTCCATTCGTTTGGTCTTAGCGATTTTGATTTTACCAAAATCCTCAATTTTGGTTACTCCTGTCCTAAATGCCCATTCTGTCGCCATCTTAATATCTGTTTTCTTGTTGGTAATCACCATATACTCATACTCTTTGTACACGGTCACATTATTAGGTAAACTCAATCTAGCGCCAGTCTGTGACTTTTTGACCATATCAATTATCATATCTATATGTTTTTTCTCAATATCTTTGATATTGCCTAGTTTGGATAACGCAATAGTAATCATCCTGAATAGTATTGACCTAGTATATACAAAGTATGTCAATGGCACTTTCACCACATTTTTCTTTACAATCAATCCATCCGTATGCACCAGACTATTGATAGTAGCATCATCATCCCTGCATATCTCACCAAAACTACACAATGCCTCATCTACATTGGGCCAAATCAGCCTTAGTTCGGGCATTACCTTGTTTCTCAAAATATTCCTACTGTATATATTCTGAACATTTGTTTCATCTTCTACAAAAGGTATCTCATTTTGATACAAATATGCCATAATATCAGATTTTTTTGTACTCAGTAACGGTCTCACATAATAATCATCTCTCACAAAGCTCATACCACTAGCACCTTTTAGTCCAGCACCACGCAAGATATGCAGCAGTATAGTCTCCGCCTGATCACTCTCGTGATGTGCCAATGCCATCACATCCACTATTCCCCTAGTCCTCAGTCCCTCAAATACACCATAGCGTCCCTCTCTACAAGCCTCCTCCATAGTCATACCCTTGGACTTCATAATTTTTAGAGCCTCTACCTTAAACTTATAGAATTTTATCCTGTTTTCTTTACAATACTCACGCACAAACTCTTGGTCACTATCATCATTGGCACGAGTACAATGATTGACATGTATAGCCATTACATCAATGTCCAATTTTTCTTTATTGGCATTGAGATAATGTAGTAGTGCCATAGAGTCCGGACCTCCGCTCACCGCTACACCTACAATCATCCCGGGCTTAAACATATTGTATTTTTGTATTGCCTCTAGTGCTTTTTCCATAATCTCTACCCCCATAATTTTATAATGTCACAATAATTTTTGTTGCAATACATAGCTGTCACAACAAAAAAAGCACATTACCTAGTATTATTATACCAAATAATAGCTTTTTTTTCAACAATATTAAGACATATTTTTTATGCTCTGTACAATTTTGCTACCATTACTGTCATATCATCCTGTGGTGCATAATTATTTAGCTTCAATGCTTCATTGAGTATTGCATCCGCCAATGTCTGCGGATTAGTGGTATTACAGTTTTCTATATAATTACGCAACAACACCTCATCTTTGTACGCATCCAGTATTCCATCTGTCAGCAGAATTATCATATCATTATTGCCCAACACCCTAGCACTCACGCTAGGCCTAATATCCTCTAGTATCCCCAGAGGCAATGCCCCCGCCTCTATATACTTGACACTATCCCTATTCTTTACAAAACTACATGGCGACCCCACCTTGTACATATCACAATTACCATTCCTTAGGTCAATCACTACTATATCTACCGCACTAAAATTCTCCTCGCTATTTTGCGTGAGTAATTTGTTTACACTATCTATTGCCACATCACTATTAAATCCCGCTTTATAAAAATTCTCTATCAAATTTATGGCTAAACTACTATTCTTCTCCGCATCCTTTCCACTACCCATACCATCGCACAATGCCAATAAATATTTGTCCATACCTATTCTGGTCACACTATGCGTATCACCCGATTCTTTGCTAGTATATTTCATAGCCCCCGCACACCCAAATACCATTTCATACACATTGGCTATCTGCAAGCTAACTATGCTATATCCAGGTTTTTGACTCTCCTCTACCTTACTAACTTGCATAGGTTGTCTGAGTACACTATTAGTTATCTCTACTATTTTGTCCCTAATTATATCCCTAGTCCTTATAGTCGCCTTTGCATAATAATACCCCTTATGCTCTTTGTACACCACACATTCAATGCACAGCATATTGTTATAATTACACCGCTCCATTATTTCTCGTTCTTTTGTTATATCAAAGTCCACCCTACTCGCCACACTCTCCGCTAGTTCCATCATCACTTGCGATACCCCATGCAATTGGTCCGCTATGATTAACTTACTCATACTAGCATTACTCTCATTATTCTGCTTGTCCTTGTATTCTATGGCTTTTTTGTTTACCTCATTCAATACCGCACCAATTCTGGCACATCTACAACTGAGTACACTAGGCACATCTATAATATTTACCCGCCCCCTATTTATCGCAAATTCCGCCATCTGTTGCATACAATACTGCGTCTCTTCCTCAAATGTCCTAAGGCAGGTAGATTTGTTGGTACAACTACCACACACTCCCAACCGTATATCCCTAACTATCGCATCTTGCATCACATCCTCCGTGATACTTTTGGTGGCCA
>JAFVZD010000130.1 GCA_017508345.1 Clostridia bacterium
GGTGTATGGTGTCTAGGTGTCAATAACCCTTGGGGTAATGTGTGGACATGGGTATTTGGTACAGCGGTACTTAATGATGAGAGTGCTGGCAAAGCGTATGCCTATGTAAATTTTGATGATTATGACCATGCAGATGGCAATTATATTACATCTAATAGTACTGACCCTTGGGAGACACAGGATGCTAGATTTATCGCTAATAATTACAGTAGACTCACATATAATGTACCTACAGTGAGTAGTTGGTACATGCATATGGGTGTGAGTGTAGTGGACTCAAATAACGGTATTCAGAGCCTAATAGGATTACCTACATCTGCCTCCTCTACGGGAGGAGGAGCAAGTGTTGGACTATCTGATTATTTTTGGACTAAGAATGTAGAAGCTGCTTCCTTTGGGGTGATGCGTGGCGGCACTAGTAATGATATAACTCGCGCCGGCGCCCTCTGCTACCTTGTTTATCATAAACTAACCAGCGTAGACGCGATCATCGGTTTCCGCTCTATGCTAATAAACTAACGCAACATATCCTTGTATCAGTATACATATTCATCATACAACAAAAAAAATAGTAAGAATTGTGCCTATTGAAAATATTAAAAAATAACTCAATAATCAAATTGAGTTATTTTTTATTCTCTCTGTAAAATAAATATCAAAAAGAGATAATCCAATATTGTTTAAAAAGTTTTGCTAAAATCCTTCCAGTACCTTGTAATTTACCAAAAGTCTTATAATTTGCAATACATTTCTAGTAGGGTAGTATTACCACCTATTCTTAACTTTCTCAGCAAAGCCCAAAAAGTCCTTTATCTCAATCACACTATCATCATCTAGTATAACTTTTCCGCTAAATTTACCAAATACTTGGTTTTGGACACTCTTGACAATCAATGCAGATGCACAACTGCTACGATTGATAATTGGCTCAAATTCCATCTCAAACCTACCATCATCCGATGTGAATTGCCACTTGGACATATAGTCCTCTTTGTTGGTCTCTGGGTCTACAGGAATCCTAAATTCTACATTATTCAATTTGTGTGCTATACCATTATAAAATACTACATTCTCTGTGGCATTGGTAGTGTCACCGAATCCATATCCTATATTAAAACCAAAGTCCGCACCATCCACCTTGCCTGCTGCCGCACCCCAATACCAAGTATTCTTGTATGTCCACACACCACGACCCCAATCCAGTATTCCTACAGTCTGTTTTGGCAAAAATTCTACCTTTTTTGTACCTATCTGTATGCTACCATCTGCCTCAAAACCCACAATTTTTTGGTTGTAATAAAAATGTTTGTTTTTTTCAAAAGGTGTGGCTATTACCATACTTTCCTTAGGTTGTTTGGTTAATGTGATTTCTCCCGTCAGGGCATTGTTTCTCTCAAAGTTAGCAAAGTTAAATCTGAGTTTCCTAATCTTACCATCGTTGATAAACCTCATCTCCACTTTGTCATTTTTGAATATCACATCACCCTTGTCTGTACTCTCAGGCATCTCAAATTTACCCTTAGGCATAAAGGTCATGACACTCTTGGTAACTTCTTTCTTTGTCTTAAAATTAATGACAGACGCACTAATCATACCCATATAGCCATTGTCTGCTACTGTTAGTGCTACACCAAAATCCTTGTTGTACACTAGGTAATAATCCCATTCTTTTATTCTCAAAGTATTAGCCTTAATGTCACAGCGTCTATATTGCCAATTTTGCTCTGTCGCCCATCCGGGCTCTGTGATGTTACCCATCTCATCCAATAACGGCATCTTCGCCTCAATCTTTTTTTGCATACTTTTTCCCTCTATAAATTTTATTACATATATATTCTGCAACATTTGTTACAAAAATGCAAATGTTTTTTGATAATTTGTAAATATTTTTTTGCATTCGTGGATTTTTGCTACACCGCCCACTACATTCCTACCACAAATACTGCACACCCTCAGGCTCAGCCAACTCACTTGCCTCCGCTACAGCATTGCTCACATGCTTGTGATACTGCACAGATTTGTCGTGGCTAGCCTCTTTGCGTGCCTTGTAATCCTCAAATGTATCATTAGGATTGTACGGAGCCAACCTCTTTTTCTTTTGCACATACTTAGGTTTGTGCTCCACAATTAGTTTTGACTGCCTAGCCTCATCCTTCTCTTGTTGGATAGTCACTAGCTTGCTCCTGTCTTGCGCTCTACATTGCTTCTCAAATATCATGGCCAAGTTATTCATACTACCTAACTTGTCAAATTCTGTACCTACATGCTTGGTAAGCGTAGTCATTGGCACATTTCTCTTGCGTCCTAGGTCCAGCCCATACTCACTACGCTGAATAGTACTACCATTCTTGGTAGGTATTATTCTATACTGCCTGAGTTCTCTATTATTAGGATACATAATGTCCTTGCACAATAGTCGCTCAGTTGGTTTGCCTTCTATATTATATACCATCACCTCATTGTACACCTGCATAGCACCCTTGTTATTCATATAGTGATTGTGATAAAATGGCATGTTTTTGTGTGATTTGGCAGAATGCGATACCTCAAATTGGCTAATTTTGATAGCCTCAGCATCACTAGTAGGGTCGTACTTTGCGTAGAGCACACAATCATTACTAAATGCAAAGAATGCCTTGCCTAAATACTTGCTGTATATCAATTCTGTACCTTTTGGCACTCTATATGTACCTTTCTTTGCACTCAAAAACTTCTTGATTTCTTTATGACTATCCGTTGGGATGTCTAGTATAATCTCATCTGTACAAATATATCCCAATTGTACCTCGCCATCTATATCCTTGGTCTTGTCAATAATCACATTGATGAGTGCATCATACTGTTGGCCCTTGTGCATATATTTTGCCTGAATATCCAGTATGATGTCATTCTCATCCTCATATTTCTCCACCATAGCGTCCATAGGTATGCTATAATTACACACCTTGTTTCCAAAATACTCAATATCCATTAGCCTAGAATATGCTGTCTTTAGCATACCGGCATATTGTGGCTGTGTCTCCGCCTTGACTATATCTAGTATACTACAAGAGTTATTCTCAACCTGCATAATCATCCGCCTCCTTTTCCCTCTACCTAATTATATCACATATTTCGACATATTTCAATACCCGTATCCCATTTTTTTAGTTATTCTAAATACACTCTAGACTACATACATTATTATGATTACATTAGCGAGGTGCGTAGTGTTTTTGTCAGAATGGATAGATAGACTTAGGCTAGATACCACAGGCGTGCTACAAGGCGTACGCATGCTGAATATCAATAATATTGCACTCATATTGGATGCCAAACTCAGTATCCACACATACACTACCACTCGTATAATACTCAATCATCCCAAGACCAAAATATTTGTGTATGGAGACAATCTGCACATTACGGATTTTGACAATACCCAGACTATTATCCGTGGCAATATCTCTTGTGTGAGCAGTGTAGAGGTGAATATATGAGTATACATCATAATACTGGTAAAGTGCTAGTCCGTATGCACGGACTCAATCTAGACCGTGTACTCAATGCCATACCCAATACCTTAGGCAAGATTACCAATATCCACAGGATAGATTCTACCAATGTACAATTTTGCATTCGTGCCAGCATTCTACCAAAATTAATTGCTAAATATGATAATTCGTGCTATACTATCCATATAGTGAGATATTACCGCCACTTTGATATCATAGACATCTTATTCCGTCGCTTTGGATTGGTATTAGGAATATTGATATCCACTATCATACTTTTTGTGCTCAACCTATTTTGTTTGGGCTACCATATTAATTGCCAAGATGATGACCTGCGTATGGAGATACAATCCTACCTAGATACTCACAATGTGGTAGGTAGTATGCATTCTAGCATTGATTACCACCTATTGCAATCCGCCTTGGTTGCTGAGTTTGACACTCTTAGCCTAGTAGACATATCTAGGCGTGGGGTATACCTAATCATCAATACCACTATCGCTACACCACCCAATATACCCAATACAAATACATCAGGTGATATAGTGGCTAGTACGGATGGTGTCATTACGCGTATGCACTTGGTCTCAGGTACCGCACTAGTCAGCGTTGGGCAAACAGTGCATCGTGGTCAAACACTCATTGCCGGTTACTACACTGACATATTTGGTAATACGGTAGAGTGCGAGGCTGAGGGTACAGTGTACGCCAAACATTGGTTCTCATCCACTATTGATTACCCTATACACAGTATACAATATGTACCTAGCGGACAGTATCTAATGGAGCAGAGTATACTAGGTCCCGGGATAAATATCCCTATTACTCCCCGCGTTAGCCCGCCCGAGCCATGTAATATAGAGTACACTTATACTTACCTGACTCCCGCATTGGGTTTCCCCCTGCGATTACAGACCACTTATTACCATTATCTAGATTGTATAGAGGTGGACAATGACTTTGAGGCGGACAAGGATGCTATCATCTATGAGGCTAGAGAATTGGTATATGCTACCTGCTGTGATTATGAGATATTGGATCAAAAGCACACTATCGCACTAGTGGGAGATATATACTTTGTCACATACTATATGTGTGCGGAAATTACTATTACATAGGAGAAGATTATTATGCAAATAATTCTAGATAATACCACACCTATCACTACACCAGATGCAGATATGCTATCCAGTGTAGCAGACTATGTGTTGACTCAACAAAATCAACCTACCCAAAATATCTCTGTGGGTGTGTTTTATGTAAATGCAGAGGATATCCAGAGAATTAATAACGATTACCGTGGTAAGGATTATGCTACCGATGTCATATCTTTTAGACTCATAGACAATCCACACTCCCTACCTATCACAAAGGAAAATTTCCCTACTGACTACGACGCCACACTAGATACCATATACTTAGGAGAGATTTTTATTTGTCACGAGGTAGCCGAGGCCCAAGCCTTAGAATACGCACATTCTACCGAGCGTGAGATACTGGAATTATTCGCTCACGGCATGCTACACCTACTAGGTCACGACCACGAGAATGACACAGACCGCGAGGTAATGCATACTTTTGAGCTTGACATTATGAATAATTTGGATAAAATAATCAAAAAAGCGAGGGTAGAATAATTGGAAAAAAGTGTGATTGACCAGCTCATCGCCAAGGCGAAGCAATTTACCGAATACGCTTATTGCCCGTATTCTGGTATACCAATAGGTGCATGCGTGCTAACCAAGAATGGTATGCTCTTTGGCGGATGTAATATTGAGAATAGTTGTTTGTCCGGTAGCCTAGGTGCTATCGAGGTGGCAGTGAGCAAGGCAGTGAGCGAAGGTTGCTTTCATGTCCTAGCAGTGGCTGTTTTTAGCCAAAACATTATGCCTTTTCCCACAGGTAGCGAACGCCAAATGTTGCTAGAATTCAACAACAAACCTACCGTGATTATCGCAAATGGCTCAGGTGAGGTCGTGAAACTCAATACCCAAGAAATTTTACCTTTCGCGAGAGAAAAAATAGACAACGGAGAATAATATATGTCATTCAAATCAGGTTTTGTAGCAGTAGTAGGTAAGCCTAATGTAGGTAAATCCACCTTAATCAACGCCCTATTAGGACGCAAGGTTTCTATCGTGTCCCCAAAGGCTCAGACTACCCGAAACAACATAATGGGAGTACTCAACAACCCAGACTACCAAATAGTTTTCATCGATACACCGGGTATTCACAAGTCCAAGAATAGCCTAGATAAGTTTATGCAAAAGAGTATTGATACCGCCACTAGCAATGTAGATTTGTTATTGTATCTGCTGGACGGCTCACGCGAATTTGACAAATCCGACATAGATACACTCAGTAGATATTGTACCGGCAATTATCCTGTATTTGCTGTGGTAAACAAGATTGACACAGGTTCATTTGAGTCATTGTACCCAAAGATGGCTGTACTCAATACCATTCCCAACCTAACCGCAGTGTATGCTATATCTAGCACTACGGGCAAAAATCTAGACCTCTTGCTATCTGGTATACTAGATAAACTCACTGATAATGTTAAGTATTTTCCTGACGACGAATATACAGACAAAGATATATACTTTACATTAGCTGAGATAATTAGAGAAAAAATGCTATGGATACTAGATGATGAGATACCTCACGGCGTAGGTGTAGTGATAGATAACCTAGAGGATAATGACAACCTAAGTGTGGTACATGCTACTATTTTTTGCGAACGCGACTCTCACAAGAGTATTATCATAGGCAACAAAGGCGCTATGCTATCACGCATAGGTACTGCGTGCCGTGAGGCTATGCAAAAGGTCCTCCAAAAGCCCGTTTACCTAGATTTATTTGTCAAGGTCAAACCAGGCTGGCGAGATAGAGAAGGTGTGATATCCACTTTGGGCTACAAGGATACCAAATAATTTTTTATTACCGCTTGCATAATTTACTACTGGTAGGCACACAATATAATATCGGTGGTGAATTATGCGAAAAAAGAAACAAATCAAACAACTATTATGGCAACAAAAGTTAACCGACCTCGCTTGGAAAAATTTTTGTGAATCCGGCGAGATTGGTGCTTACCTATTTTATCAAGAGGTAAAAGCATCCTATGATCAAACAAGAGAAAATTACAAAAGGCATAGTGATCCGAGCGATAGATTGGGGCGAAAAAGATAAAATCATCACTGTCTTTACACTAGATTATGGCAAGATTAGTCTCAAGCTCCGTGGTGTGCGTAGCCCAAAGTCTATTATGAAATTTGCTTCCTTTCCACTCGCCTATATCGAGTTTACATTTGTGGGTAATGGCGACATACTCACTTGCACCCAAGCCAATGAGGTTGCCAATTTTTTTGACCTTAGTCTAGACTATGACAAACTATCTTATGCTAGTGCAGTACTAGAGGTACTAGACAGTATCACTATTGACAATGTCCGTGACTCCAGACTCTTTTATACCGCAGTCAATACTTTATTCTATATGTGCAAATCTCATATTCCCATACTACTCATTTTTGCAAAATTCTTGTCTAGCATTCTATACATTATGGGGGTAATGGCAGAGTTGAATGTGTGCAAATCTTGTGGTAACAATTTCTCTAACGGTGCTAGACTCAATCTAGACTCAGGCGAGATTGTCTGCCTCGCTTGCCCATCCACACCATCCTCAGTCTTGCTCAGCCCCATTATGCTCGCAGAATTATCTTTGTTACATACATTTACCTTTGATAATTTGCACAAACTCAGATTAAATCATTTGCCCAGAATACTAGATGTTTTGCTACAAAATATCCAGTTTAGATTAGGCAAAAGACTCAAAAGTATCAAGTTTCAAAAAAAATTTTAAAAAATTTACAAAAAATAAAGGTATTAGCCACTTCTGTTGCAAACAACATAAGTACTAATACTTTTTATTACTTATTAGGAGAAATATGGCTAAGTTACTTTTTACCCCCGAATGGTTGGATGACCTCAAGTCCCGATGCAATATCGTAGATGTCATATCTAGAGTGGTTCCGCTCAAACGCAGCAATAGGGATTTTTTGGGAATATGTCCTTTTCACCACGAAAAGACTCCATCCTTCCGCGTCAATGAGGCAGGGCAATTTTATCACTGCTTTGGTTGTGGTGACTCTGGTGATGTCATCAAGTTTATAGGCAAATACGAGA
>JAFVZD010000131.1 GCA_017508345.1 Clostridia bacterium
CTTCTTTTAGACTAAAACCACTCTCACTCACTGTATTCATAGCCTCAGCAAATTCCCTAGGTGGAAAATGCAATTCTTTACTAATATCACCCATACATTCTGGCATGTCCACATCCTCACCACTCAAGAATCTATCCGCCATAGACACCCCAGCCCCACTCACACTCAACTGTCTCACACTCTCCAGCCTGTTGCCTTCCTCATCATACTGCACCTTGACCTCAGTCTCTTTTAGTGTAATACTAGGGTCCATATTACCATTCTTGCCTCTACTAGGCACTCTGTGTTGCATTCTCTCCAGTACACTTTGCGTGTATGTAGTATTTTTGTCCACATTCTTTTGCGACTGCAATGTCACAGACAACGCATTTTCAAAATCACCCACTATTGCGTCCAGTTGCTTTGCAGACAGCATACTGCCATACTTCTCTTTTAACTCAGTCAGCACTATCTCCCACTTCTTGTACAATAACTGCACTCGCTTGACCTCTAGGTCATATACCGCTCTAGCTGATTCCTCTATGTCACTAGACTTTTGTACCGCGGTCACCAGTGCCTTGGATATCTGTGCCTCTCGCCTTTTGTAAAATTCAATTTTAGTCTCCAATTCATGATTCTTGCGTTTCATTCCCTCTATACGCTCATTCTGCTTGCGCATTCGTGTCTCGTTTTCCAATTTTATCCTAGCCAAGTACTCATCCACTTCCATGGGCGAATAACCATATTTGGTCCTACTAAAATTATCCATTACTGCCTACCTCATTTTTTGTCTGTTATTAGGGCTATTCGCCCGCTATTTTTCCCTTCACCCACATCGCCATTTGTCGCATTACGCCTGTGCTTGATTATTATGTACACTAGCAATCCCACACCTGCTATTACTAGTATTAGGCTCAACCACTGACTCACTCGCAAGCCTCCCCACATCAATGAGTCCGTACGCAACCCCTCCACAAAAAATCTCAATATGCCATACATTACCATATACGCAGTTATCCCCACACCCGTCCAATTCACTTTTCGAATCAATATAATCAACGCTATGCAAATGAATAAATCTCCTAGACTCTCATAAAAAAATGTAGCTTGATGCCATTCTCCTAGCCTGTCTATGTATACAGCATATGGAAAATGTTGTAGATTTGGGTCCGTTACCAGATTTCCAAATGCCTCTTGATTCACAAAATTACCCCACCTGCCTATGCACTGCCCCAATATCAGACTAGGTGCCACCAAATCCGCTAACTTAAAGAAATTCTTTTTCCTCACCTTGCAGTACAATAACGCACCCAACGCACCACCTATTATACCACCATATATCGCTATTCCACCATTCCATATGGCAAAAGCATTAATATCCCATGGCCCTCCGTTGAATATCAAAAAATACAACCTCGCACCAATTATCGCAGGCGGAAACATCCACAAAATCAATTCAAAAGGGTCATCCCTGTTGAATCCACGCTTAGGTGCATTCCAACACGCCAACGCAATACCAGATATTATACCCAACGCAATCAATAACCCATACCACCTGACATCAACGCCAAATATCGTAAAAGCCACTGGATTCATCCCATATCCTCCCACATTTTTTTTAAAATTACCATAGTATATAACTTTTATTCAATTTTGTCAATTGTTTGCCCCTTGCTTTTTCATACACATCAGCCTTTCCTCCTCACACCTCTATTACCCCTACCAATAGGTAAATCCAACCAAAAAAGGATGACCACTGTCATCCTTTTTCTATACATATGTCATATATCTAGCATAGTCATCATAATCAGCATAATTACTATCGTAATTAGGTAATTCATATGAATGAAAATATGCTTTTAAATTTATTTGTATCTCCAAACATTATTCACTTAATCATTAATTTCCCATTATGGAGCACGAGTAAGTGGAGTAGGTCTAGCAGTAATTGCATCCTCTGCGTTTGGATATTTTGTCTCAAACTCAGTAAATGCCTTTTTTAACTCAGTAGCATCTTTGTAAGTTATGTATTTATCTTCAGTAGACTTTCCTGGATTTCTTTTCTCCATATGCAAAGCAATCTCGCCCCAACCACTCAAGCCTTGAGCCTCTTTCAAGAAAATCCATTGCCAAGCATCCAACTCAGCCTGAGTATTACAATGTGCTGGCTTGTCTACCAATGCTGTACTATTAGCTACATCAATATCACCCTTGCTATCTCTCTTTACAGACACCATAGATAGTACCACTGTACGAGCACCAGCAAATGCTGTACCTTTTGGCTCTACCTGATATTCCGCTAGATTGTCATTGAATGTCTTCCTTGAAGTATCCATATCTGGATTCTTTGCCTTTCCCTTAGGAGATGGCTTAGATGTTGAAGTAGTAGAAGCAATACCCATAACCTTCTCAATTTTCTTAATCTGCTCATCACTCAAAGGCTTTCTACCACCAGCCACTCTCTTTAGATATTTCTCATCAGCAACTTTTTGTTGCTCAGCATTCAACTCCTCAGAACGCTTTACAGGTCGATTGATATAAGACTTAAAGCCCCATTTACGCTTAATCTTGTAACCAGTAAACTTCTCTGTAACTGTCCTGATATATCTCTTGTTGGCAAAATCCTTAACTCTAGCAGCAGCCGCAACAAGAGCACCAGCACCCAATGTGATACCAGCAGCCTTCCACACCTCAGCAGAAGCACTACCCATAGACTGTCCTACGGTAGCCATAGTCATAAATGGCCATGCAACAGCGGTAGCTAGAGCACCCAAACCTACTGCACCACCAACTATAGCCATAATGCGTGCCTTACGGTACTTGTGTCTATTCACATCACCGTTCTCATCCTCCAACATAATATATTCTATTTCATTCAATTTGTCTTTATCAATTTTACTCATAATAATCCTCCAATTGTCTCAAGCATATCCCCATATACTTCAGTTTATATCTCATTATATCATACATTTAGTATTTTGACAATACCAAAACTCAAAAAAAATTGTATCATACTTAATTTATATATGATGACACCTACCCTCAAATGTTCCTATTTCGCACAAAATTATCTATACATAGAAATCTCAGAATTGTTCTCAGCATTCATATCAATCTCTTGTTTGTCGCGTTGCATTCTAGCAATAGCCTTATCTGTCTTGATTACTTTGTCGGTAGCATATATACCGAATCCAATACCTGCAAGAGCTAAACTAGCACATAACATCTGTATTTTAGGACTAATAGGTATAGATGTAAACGTAGCCAAATTCAATCCTGTCGAACCTATAGCCATCGTAGCCAAACCTACTGCTCGCATAATCTTATTTTTCCTTTGTTGCTGCTCCGCATACTCAATAACCTTATTAATCAATCTTGGTTTATCGCATTCTCTAATTTCCATAACAAATTCCCCCTTAAATTTATAATTGTACCTATCCTTACTTATGTACACTTTATTATACCACACATATGCAATTTTGTCAATACCTTACCTTATATATTTATATAAAAATCACATTTTTTGCATAAATATCCAGTTTTTACCCATATTTAGTGCATAAATAAAGCAAAAACCAGCACATAATTATGCACTGGTTATATATTACTTTTTGCTAGCAACACTCACATCGTATAGAGTATCGCTAAAGAATCTCTGTGGAATATTACCTATATTCATAGCCTCTGTTTTGTCTGTTTGCCATTGCTTGTTGACACGCACAGCACTAGTCAGTTTATAAAATCTCAAATCCCCCAGACTCCACTCTATTATGTCCATTTGTTTACCAAAAGGCACATACTCGAGTTCTGCAATTAGCCCCAAGGCCTTATTCACTCTCACAAAACTAGTAGTACCATTTTGTGCTGACTGCAAGGCATACTGCCAACCATTCTGCAACATTTTTTGCTCAAAGTTCTCCGCATTCACAATGTTTCCCCTAAATCTAGAGACCACCGAACTAAACTTGTTGAAGGTATCTATTGGGAAAATTTCTACATCCAATTGATTGAATGGAGCCTTTTGCATATCTATTACTTCTCGCCAAATTCTAGCATTATTCTCTACCGGATGGAATATACCTATCTCCACATCACTATTAGGTACAGCCCTAAATGTCACTACATCATAGATTTCTCTACCTATCAGCATAAATATAGAGGCTATGCTATCTCCCACATACCTTGCCCACAATAATCCCTCTGCCAAAGTATTGAGTATAGGATTGTCCAGCATAATTTGCTCAAAATCACTCGCACACCATTTGCGGTTATCCCAAAAAGCCTCTTGCAATCTCCTAGCCTGTTTGCTTAGTTCTCTATACAATACCTTTTGTATCCTCAATATTTGAGTTCGCTTCTTTTCGCCGATATCCTCAATCTTTGTATGCAATGGTGTGATTATCTGCACATCATCCCAACGCTTGATTTGTAGATAAAACATTCCCTCTGCCGTATCATATCCAATTCGCCTATCCTCATCCACACCAAAGGTAGGTACCATCTTGTCCACCACCAATTCATACCTATGCTTTTGGATAGTATTTGCCTTAGACAAATATGTGAGCATTACCTCTGCAATCTTTGGATAATGCAGACGCGACTTGTCTAATTCTATCAGAATATCCTCTATCTCCGCACGCTTGACCTGTATACAGATATTCACAAATTGTTCTAATTCTCTATATCTATCCTTATACAGAGCATCAAACATTACATATATCAAATCCACAATCTTGGTATTACTATAATTGCTAACCATCATAGTTATAGCCCACTCGTCATCCAATGTACCATATTGTATGTATTGCTCCAATACCACATCGCACAAATTCTCTAGAGCAGTCTCTCCTACATACTCTTTGAAATAATCCAATTCTCTACTAGCCTTGGGCGAACATAGTTGTATATATTTATTCAATAACATTTGTGTAGCATTAGGTATCAATGCCCCCGCTGGCGTATCCAGTATAGGATAGTCACTCAGTGCCTTGCCTAATACAATATTATCGTCAAAAGTATACCTGTTGCATGCACGATTGAATTGAGCCAAAGTCTTGATAGACATCTCAATAGGTACATCCACTTTATCCAGAATTTTTCTCTTTAGTACAGGCGAAGTTGTATTGTTATAAATATTAATCAACATAGGATGCACATCGCGTATGTGAGTAAATATCAGCAACAACTCAACATACAATTCAGGTGGCAAATTCTCCGCATTTAATTGTAATTCTTGTAGTACTAGCCCACTATGCAATTTCAAAAAGTCCTTCAATTCATTACGCAATTCCGGTCTATCCATATATAGTCTCAATACTTTTTCTACAGCTAGTTTATTGTCCAAATTGTACAATACTTCCAAAGGATTTAGACCAAATTTGTCATAATTATCTACAATGTAGTCCTCATACCTACCATCATTCTGCCTATGTATCTCCGCAATATAATCCAGACTAGGGCGTCTCCACTTACCTACTACACTTTGATTATTAGGCTCCACAATATTCAGTAACATCGGCAATATATCCTCTGGCTCAAAATATTCTGTAAATTTGATTGCCTCTACAAATCTATCAAAAGATCTCTCCGCCATACTAAATGTATTGGCATTACGGCTGACATGGATAGTACCACATACATGATGAATAAATGCTCTATCAAAAAACATATACAATAGGTCATAATTCTCTGCTCTAAGCATTATATTGAGAAATCTAGCCAAATTAGGCTTGAATCTCTGATCCAATAACATTATATTGGATACAGCAATAGTACTATTAGGATCCACCGCTATACTATGATAATTATCCACATCTGGCTCAATACTAAACAAATCCGTAATATATCTAGTGAGCAACATTGCATCTTCATCTACCATATTACTGCTAGTCCACATTGTATTCAGTGCATTAATTAATTCTTGCATTCTCTCTTGCATCTCATATCCCCCGCATATTTTTACCTAATAGCATTGTAGCAGACTTTTTGGATTTGCACAAGCGATTGAGCACGAATTTTACATAACCATACCCAAAGTAGTGGTTGCGGGATACAGAGTTAGCAATTTCTCCAACTCCGCCTCTTTGATTTGCCCTATTACCTCCATATCCTGCCCCAGTACCACAAAGTTAGTAATATAATTGGGTGCAGTCTCTCTATACAACTTGTATAGCGTCATATCTTTTAGTACCGCCACATTCCTAATCTTTACCCCCTTGCCTAATCTACTCATCTTGTCACTGACCGTGGCTATGCTAGTATAATTATTCATCTTGTCCTCTACAATACTAATTACAAACAAAAAACTCCCCAACATAAGCATTGTGAAATTAACTTGCCAAAATGTACTCAACACAAACAAAATCAATATCATACTAGATAATATTATACCAATTATCTGCATAACTTTTTGTGCAGTTTTTCGCCTATACTTGGTACTGAGTAACCCTAGCATTATCCTACCACCATCCAGAGGAAAAATCGGTAAAACATTGACTAATGCCACACCAATATTCGCCCATACAAAATATTCCGTCACCGTATAACTCATAGGTATAACCCACCACATTGCTACCCCCACTACACATAGTATAATATTTAGTATAGGTCCTGCCATCGCTATATATATCTCATCTCTGTGACTAAAATACACATTGGCACCACCAATACTCACACCATGTGGCATAATATGTATATTATTCAATTTGTACCCCAACTTACTCGCGACATATGCATGGGCACCTTCATGCAAAAATATAGTAATGAGATAACACAACAATATCTCAAAATACCCCATATATATCAACACACATACCAATACCACAAACAACGGACTCACACTAAATTTTACATCCAATGCTATTTCCCCCTAAATTCAAAATGCTATGCATATCTCCCACCAGCATATCTATGATAATTAATACCACAAATGTAATTATAGTAGTCATCACCACATTATACCAATTCCCCATATCACACCTCCTCTCTGGGCACAAACCCCATTACTTTGAGCCTTTTGGTACGCACCTTGCACCTCAATACATACTCTCCATCCTCTATATCCACCTTAGCCAATACATCCTTTTGCCCAATATCCATATACTGATACAATATCTCGTACAAATCATTCCTCAATACTTCTTGCAACCGCTTTGGATCCATTCGTTTGTCATTAATTAACACCTCGCGGAGCCTCCTCACCACTCCCTTCTTTTGCATACTTTCACCTCCTATTCTTACTCAACGCCCCGCCATTCAACAATTCTTTTGCCAATATCTCATACTCCACCCGCTCTTGGTCTCTACATACCATTACTCCACCCTGCACACTAGCATTACTACTAATTTCGTCCGATTCACTCAGCACCCCCAATATTCGCCTATCCAAACAATCTCCAATTTGTTGAGACGACAACATCTTGCCCCGCCTCACCAAATCCCAGCGTACTCTATTGATTATCACTCCCAATATATCTATATTGTGGCTCAATAACACTCCTATCACTTTGTCCGCATCTCTTATCGCACTAATATGCGGAGTAGTCACTACTATTGCCTCACTAGCACTATATATTGCCCGCACGAATCCACTATCTATACCCGCAGGGCAATCAATTATAATATAGTCAAATAACTTTTCTAGACTACGCACTATTTTGTCTATATCACTAGCAGATACCTTACCCACATTGTATATATGCGCGGTAGGCAAATAATACAAATTGGCACACTCCTTGTCTCTTACCAATGCTTGATTAATTCTACATCTCCCCTCTATCACATCCACTATATCAAACATTATTCGCCCCTCTATACCCGATGCTATATCCAGATTGTTTAGCCCAATATCCACATCCAACAATACCGTCCTATTACCTAATATTGCTATTTGCATCCCAAGATTCGCCACTATTGTAGTTTTGCCCACTCCACCTTTGCCACTAGTCACCACAATCTTTCTCGCCATATACTCCACCTCCATTCTTTACATTGTAGTTAATCTACACCAAAAGTAAAGAGAATGACATTGCATCATTCTCTATTCGACAAAAATAGTATTTATATTACTTTCTATTATTTGTTACTATGCGTTTTACCAATCCCCTGTTGTCTAGTAGCATACCTAGACCATTGGCGGTACAATCTCCCTCCACAATATTCACCTTGACACCTAGCCTGTTTACCATAAAATTCTCTAATCCAGTAATCTTTGTAGCCTTACCGCACAACACTACTCCAAAATTCAATACATTACTCATAGTCTCCGGAGTGCATTGCGAGAGTACCTCACTGATCGTATCCGCTATAATCTCATAATACTCCTGTATGGCATCACAGATTAACCCCGCATTCACCACCACACTACGCAATTCCTTTGTAGCCACATCCACACCATTTACCTGCATTGTAGCTATATCTCTGCTGAGCAGAGAGCCTATTTCTTCCTTCAACATCTCAGCCGTAGCCGGACTAATATTGATACCGAATTTCTCCTCAATATACCTCTGTATCGCTATATCCATTTGCCCCGAACCAATATTCAATGTCACACCGTGTATAATACTAGCATACCCAACTACCGCTATATCCGTACATCCACCACCTATGTCTACCACCAATACACATTGATCACTAGTGAGGTCTACACCCGCACCTACCGCACACGCTATCACATTAGGTATCAGATTAAATGCAGTAATATGTGCCCTGCATGCTACCAATGTTGTTTTTTTACACTCCTCAATACTAGCACCACAAGGTATGTTGATGAGTGCATAAGTACTAGCCCCTGGATTGTCACTGATTACTTTATCCACAAAATTCACAAGCATCCTACTAGCCAAATGTACATCATCCACCACACCATCCACTATGGGAGATACCACACTGACATGCTCTGGTGTCTTGCCCAATAACTTGATAGCCTTTTGTCCCACCTCACGCACTATCCTCTTGCCATTATCCATTTCGCACAAAACCTTGCTAGGCTCTCTCAATACTAGCCCACTATTCTGCCTAAATATAGTAGTAGTGGTGGAGCCCATATCAATACCCAATTTTATTGTCACTATTGCCTACCTCCTCATATTGGCATAGTATAACATTTTTATCCATATTTAGCAAATGTTTGTAAACAAAAAAACAATTGTATATCACAATTGTTTTTATATCTTATATGAGTTCCAAACTCTTTTCAAATACTTTTCTAAAGTCCGCGCATGCATCACTAGCACATCTTACCTCAAAGGTAGCATCGCCCTCGCTCACAGTCTTGAGTATTACAGAGTCACCCAATACATCACAAATGACTTCTTTTACCACTCCAGACCCCGTGATATCCAATCCTACCGCGATTTTTAATAACACCGCTAGTCTCTTGACCGCCACTAGGTCCTCTTCATCCACAATGTCCTTGTATTTTACCCATTCAGATAGATTAAAGTCCTCATTATTTTGTGATGACGCTACAAAGGCACCCAATACCAAGTCTCTATGCGTAGCACCCTTGATGTTAGAATTCAACACCACATATAGTGCATCTTTTGTAGAATTTTGATACTTGATTCTCTGTCCACTATCATACATAAAGCATGCAATTTTTAATGCTCTAATATGTTGTCTAGCCAGTTTGTGCATTACTCTCAATTGTCTAAATAGCATCATTGCCAGCGAATATACATGCATACCATTATTAAATCCTGTACCATAGTACTTGCAATTACAATCTAGACTATATAGTAACAAGTCACTAATAGGCTTGTCCGATGTCATAGGCACACATTGATTGTATAGCACACCTGTGTGTACACCAGTATCTGATATGGTTATATTCTCTATACCCAATACATCACGCACCGCTCTTATTATAGCCAATCCACTAGCCACCGCACCCGCACTACGCTTGGATATTCCCTTAATCTTGCTAACCTTGTCCAATTCTAGATTCTTGATAGCATTATGTACATTCTCGATATCCTTCTTGCTCACTACATAATTGTGTGCAACATTCAATGGATATCTCCTACCCTTCCTACTAATCTTGCCTAGACTATCAAAGGCATCACCTACACCCACAAAGTAAACATCATCATAATCAATATCTGCTGGCAACTGTATCTCGCGAACCTTTTCGCACATAAATTGATACATGGTCTCACATTCTTGCTCCGTGGTACTCTGCCCATCCATAAATAGTGTAGCCAGAGTCTCTGCACCAAAGGCTATAGTAGCAGAGCACAATATACTCTTGCGTACATACCAAATGAGCCTAGTTACCTCATCCTCCACAGATATAATCACACCTTTAGATAGATCCACACTGTTGACTACGCCGGTATACAGAGATGTCACCTCGTCATCCTCTGTCATTAACCTGAGCTTGAATCCTGATGCTATCTCCAATTCTTCCAAAAAACCATAGTGATTCTTGGCATCCCTATAATTGCTAGTAGCATACGCTATAGCCTTGGTAACCTGCAAACTATCACAAAGTTTCCTATACATCTTGACTATAGCAATGGTATTGGCAATTTGCGTAGGCTTGATATAACCATCACGCTCAATGTCCTCATACACCTTGATAGGCTCAATATACTCATTAATAGTCTCATAAGATGCCCCAGGAGTATGCCATGCCACTACCAGTCGTACTTCCCTAGGGGTCAACTCCAATAGCGCTATTTTTTCCTTAGTAGGCAACACACAATTATTCTCGTTATTACTAGTCTGGTTCAATGTCTTAATCCTCTTTAATCTTTATAGCACCCACAGGACAAGTATTCTCACAAGACTTGCATTTGATACAAATACTCTGGTCAATCTTAGCCTTGCCGTCCTCTCCAATCTCTATCGCCCCTACAGGACATACTGCTACACAAGAGCAACAGCCAATACATTCGTCTTTGTTAACCATAATATTCTCTCCCTAAAACTTTTTAGCAATATATCACATCCCGTCATTTTTGTCAAGCGGGTATGCAAAATTTAAAATTTTTCAAA
>JAFVZD010000011.1 GCA_017508345.1 Clostridia bacterium
CCCACTAATTACCTCTACACCTGCTATTCCTTTTTGAATTTGTATATCAAAACTCGCTACCAATTTAGCAATTATTGCACTCTTCATCGCCTTGGTCTGTGATTCAGTAGTAGCCTCAAATCTATACTCGGGCTCAGGTATGTATATACCAAATTTATTATCCAAATTGGATATAGGTCTTGCCTGATATATATAATCTGTCATAATTAATTCGCGTTGTCCCAATTTCCCATCATCAGCATAATACAATTCTGGTACCAATATCCCACTTCCTATCCCACCAAACCTCTTTAATCTCTCTGCCTCTGTACTCAATTCACCAAATTTATAATTCCTTCGTGGATTAGCAACAGCCAAAGTTTTGTATGTATTATTGTACTTCATCACAAATATTAGCCCTTTGTAACCAAAACTAATAAACTGCACATCCACATCTTTCTTACTAATACCATTATTTTTACAATACTCTTTTACAAACTTGTTCAAAAACTTATGTGTAATAAAGTATTCCTTCATCATTGACCTATTATTAATAGCATAAGCATACAGCTCCCTACTCTTACTCATACCCAAATTATCATCCATATTCAACTCTTCCTTTTGTTTCTATAAAATAATTATAGCACATTTTCAATAATTATGCAATAATGAATGAAAAATACACCATATTCTATCAATTATTATTCACACAAATAAAAAACACCTTACTTTTAGCTAGTAAAGTGTTTTTTATATTATTTAATTTCAATTTGAGATAACGCACTTATATTCAATTCTGCTGGTGGATTTGTTAGCATTTCATAATACGCAATACTACCTATCATAGCAGCATTATCTGTACAATACTTCATCTCTGGCATTACCACATTGATATTATGTTTGCTAGCCTCTTGCGTTAATTTTTCTCTCAAATAACTATTAGCAGATACGCCACCCGCTATTGCAATAGTACTCAAGCCTAATTCTACACAAGCCTTTACAGTCTTGGTTACCACCATCATTACAGCCTCATGCTGAAAAGAATGACAAATCTCAGGAATATTCAATTCCTCGCCCTTGTCCTTTCTGTTGTGCACATAGTTAATTACAGCAGTTTTTAATCCACTATAACTCACATCATACTCATTATTCAGGCTATTGTGCTTCACAAATTCAATAGTAGGTTTATCCACCTCTCTCGCTATCCTGTCTATCTTAGGTCCACCAGGATACCCCAGCCCCAAAATTCTAGCCACCTTGTCAAATGCTTCACCTATCGCATCATCAATAGTACCACCTATCTTAGTCAACTTTGTGTAATCCTCTACTTTTACAATAGCAGTATGCCCACCACTAACTATCAGGCACAAAAAAGGAGGTTCCAAATCCACATTAGTCAAATAATTACCTGCAATATGCCCCTTGATATGATTACAAGCAATTAATGGCTTGTCCAAGGTATACGCCAACGCCTTTGCACTGGTTAGCCCCACTAATAGTGCACCCACTAGCCCCGCACCTTGCGTTACCCCTATCGCGTCAATATCATCCATTGTCATATTCGCTTGTTTCAGTGCCTCATCTATTAATGGTGTAATAGCCGAAATATGATTTCTACTAGCAATCTCTGGCACCACTCCACCAAATCGTGTGTGTATATCAATTTGACTAGAAATTACATTGCTCCTGACAATCCTACCATTCTCAACTACCGCTACACTTGTGTCATCACAGCTAGACTCTATCGCTAGGATATTCACTACTTTTTGCTTGCGTAACTCCTCTACCTTCTTTACCATTCTTTCATAATATGTCATATATTCTTCCTTTACTTATTCTAAGCCTCACTTTTCTTGAGATACTCATTGATAAATTCCTGTATATCTCCATCCATTACTGCACCCACATTACTTGTCTCATAATCCGTCCTTAGGTCCTTTACCAAGGTGTATGGACAAAACACATAATTTCGTATCTGACTACCCCACTCAATTTTCTTGAGAGTACCCTGCACCTCTTTGATATCTTTTTGTTGTTGCTCCTCCTGTAATTGTGCCAATTTACCACGCAAAACATTCATAGCAAATTCCCTATTCTGTATCTGACTACGCTGATTTTGACAAGTAACTACTATGCCTGTAGGTATATGTCTAATCCTTACAGCAGAGTCCGTTGTATTCACACCCTGACCACCACAACCACCTGCATGAAAGGTATCAATCTTTAGGTCACTATCTTTTATCTCAATTTCATCACTATTCTCAATCTCTGGCATTACCTCAACTGACGCAAAACTAGTGTGTCTCCTAGCATTACTATCAAAAGGCGAAATACGCACCAATCTATGCACGCCCTTTTCTGCTTTTAGATAACCATACGCATTAGCACCACTAATAAGAATTGTAGCCCCCTTGATACCTGCACCATCTCCCGGAGTATTATCTATCACAGTTACCTTGTATCCACGCTTGTCCGCATACCTTGTGTACATTCTTAGTAGCATCTCAGCCCAATCCTGTGCCTCTGTTCCTCCAGCACCAGCCTGAATGGTCAATATCGCATCTCCACTATCATACTTGCCGCGTAATAATGCACTCAGGCGTAATTCTTCCACTAGTTTTGCTACTTCATCCACTTCTTCATTCATTTCTTCCCACAAGTCATCTTCATCAGTGAGTTCTGCTAATGTATCCACTATGTCATTGTACCTCCGTACCAATGTGACTACACGCTTGATAGTACTCTCTACCCATACTAGCCTCTTGCCAGTAGCCTGTACCATTTTCATATCATTATAATAATCAGGTTCTGCCTGTTTTTTGATTATTTCGTCATATTCTTGTTGCAACTTATTAATGTCAAAAACCGCTTGGATTAATTCAAGCGATTTCTGTATATTAGATAATTGTTGCCTTATATCATCTACAATCATACAATACCTTTTGATTTCTTTATTTCCAAAACACTTTTATGCCAAAAGCGTCAATAATAGACTATTCCTCTTTACCGCAGCAATTCTTGTACTTTTTGCCACTACCACATGGGCAAGGGTCATTCCTACCACATACTTTATCAGTCTTAGCCTCTCCAGTAGAACCTACTGGCTTGTTGGTAGTAGTATTCTCTTGAGGATTAGCACTCTCCTTACCCGCTACTAGATCCTTGTTTTGTGGTCTATTAGGCATACTTACCCTAATGTTGATGTCCCTATTCAATAACACATTACAAGTATTCTCATGAATAAATGTAATCATATCATCGAACATATCTAGACTCTCTTTCTTATATGCTACTATTGGGTCCTTGTTACCATAAGACAGACTAGCCACCTCTTGACGCAAGTTTGACATCGCATCAATATGTTTCATCCATGCATCATCTACTACATGCAATAATACAGTCCTCTCAATGTCTCCAAAAATATCACCAATCTTGTTTACAGCCTCTTTTTTCTGCTCATAATTACTGATAATATTCTCTACAATCTTGTCCCTGAGTTCCTCCACAATTATATCCTCTAGCATCTCCTCAGTCACAAAGTTAGTACCCTTGCGATATAGTTTGTCCTCCAATGAGCGGTTAATCTCATCTATATCCCACTCAAAACTTGGCTTGTCTATATCTATTGAGCTCAGCAAAGCATTGTTTACTAGGTCAGGTATCATCTCTAATATCTGTGCATGTACATCCTCTCCATCCAAGATTTTGTTTCTCTCCGCATAGATAATAGTACGCTGTTTGTTCATTACATCATCGTATTCTAGTAGATATCTACGAGCAGCATAGTGATTAGCCTCTACCTTCTTTTGTGCATTCTCAATCTGCTTTGACAACATTTTGATTTGGAAAGGTGTATCCTCATCAATTCTAAAGAATGCTGTTACTTTCTTTAGTTTGTCACCACCAAACAACCTTACTAGGTCATCCTCCATAGAGATATAGAATACACTCCTACCAGGGTCACCTTGACGACCTGCACGACCACGCAACTGATTATCAATACGCCTAGATTCGTGTCTCTCTGTACCAATAATCAATAATCCACCAGCTTCCAATACTTTTTGTTTCTCAGCATCTGTGTCTTTTTTGAATTCTTGATACCACTTGTTGTAATCATCCTTGGCCTTTTGTACATCCTCTGTGGTAGCAGGCAAGAATGATGTAGCCAACTCTATCATAGGCCTAGTATAGCCATTCTTCTCCATTTTGGCTTTTGCCAAATACTCAGCATTACCACCTAGTAGTATATCTGTACCACGACCCGCCATATTGGTAGCAATAGTCACAGCACCATACCTACCAGCCTGTGCTACTATCTCACCCTCTCTAGCGTGATTCTTTGCATTCAATACATTGTGAGCAATCTTTCTAGCATCTAGCATTTTACTCAATTTTTCACTCTTCTCAATAGTGATAGTACCTATTAGTACTGGTTGACCATTCTTGTGAGCCTCCTCTACCCTATCTACCACTGCCCTGAGTTTACCCTCAATAGTAGTATATATAATATCAGGCTCATCAATACGCAATAATGGCAAGTTTGGTGGAATTGTCACTACATCCAATCCATAGATTTTATTGAATTCTGTCTCCTCAGTCTTGGCAGTACCTGTCATACCACTGAGTTTCTTGTACATACGGAAGTAGTTTTGCAATGTAATAGTAGCCACAGTCAAGTTCTCATCCTTAATCTGTACACCCTCTTTTGCCTCTACTGCTTGGTGCAAACCATTACTATACCTACGGCCATCCATCAATCTACCAGTAAATTCGTCTACTAGCACTACTTCGCCATCTTTTACAATGTAATTACTATCCGCTTTCAAGATAAAGTTAGCACGCAAAGCATTCATAATGTGCTGGTTGAGTTCTACACAACTAACATCACTGAGCGACTCTACACCAAAGAATCTCTCAGCCTTTTCACTACCAGACTCAGTCAAGTGAATCTTATTCTTTTCCTCATCAATGGTATAATCCTCATCTCTGCGTAATTTCTTCATAAAACGCTGTGCTTTCACATAGTCTTCACTACTCTTGAAACCTCTACCACTGATGATTAGCGGTGTCCTAGCCTCATCTATTAGGATACTATCCACCTCATCTATGATAGCAAAATTGTATCCTCTCACAGTCCTCTGCTCCGCGCGTGTCACCATATTGTCCCTCAGGTAATCAAAACCCAATTCGTTATTGGTACAATATGTAATATCACAATTATATGCAGCCTGTTTCTCTTGCATAGACATATTACTAAAACTACATCCTACAGTCAGTCCCAAGAACTTGTGCAATTTTCCCATCCACTCAGCATCACGCTGTGATAGATATTCATTGACAGTTACTACATGCACACCTTTGCCAGACAACGCATTCAAATACGCCGGCAAAGTAGACACTAGTGTCTTACCCTCACCCGTACGCATCTCAGCAATACGACCTTGGTGCAATGCTATTCCACCCATAATCTGTACATGAAAGTGTTTCATATTCAGCACTCTGCTACTAGCCTCACGAGCCACAGCAAAAGCATCATACAATATATCATCCAATGTTTCGCCCTTACTCAGCCTATCTTTCAATACTTGTGTCTGACTCTGCAATTCCTCATTGCTCATCTTTTGATACTTAGGCTCCAATGCCTCCACCTCTCTAGCCATAGCATCCAATTTTTTTACATTCCTAGTATTATCCGAAGCAAATATATTAAACATCATTTTTCTCCCAATTAATTTTGTTGCCCGTTTTCTACGGTAATTAAATTGATTATACATCAAAACTCAAATATTTACTAGCATTTTAAGATTATTTCTCAATTTTTTTTGTATCTTTTTCCAAATTTTCCACTTTTTCGCCATCCTCAGTCGGCAATTTCACCACTCCATGTGCTACTGTCAGCACTTTTATCTCACTCGCCTTGGCGTTTCGCAATACTTCACTACACGCATTAGCAGTAGCACCCGTAGTCATTACATCATCAATGAGTAATATGCTCTTACCCTTGATATTAGCCTTGTCTACCACCTTGAATGCACCATCCAGATTGCTCAATCTATCCGCATACCCCAATCCCAATTGTTTGCTAGTATCTTTCACCTTGATTAGACTAGTAGTGTCTATTGGTTTGTCTATTAGTTTCACCAATTCCTTAGCCAATTTTTCGCTCTGATTGTATCCACGCTCTTTCTTGTGCTTTGGGTACAATGGCACAGGTATTATCACATCGTATTCCCAATTTAATTGTTGTAGTTTGTCCCTCATCATAGGTGCGAATGCTCGTGCAATATATGGCTTGTTACCAAATTTTAGTTGATGTATCAAGTGCCTCACACTATTGTCAAATACATAACAACTCCTACCTATATCAAAATGTCTCTCCTTGGCTTGACAATTTAGACAAAATTTCTCCTCCGCAACCAGTTTTGCCCCACACTTTTCACAACACTTGTCCGTGATAACCTCCATTTGACTCAGGCAGTTATCACAAAATTCAATTTCACTAGCCTTCTTTAGGTCCCTACCACATACCATACACTTGATATTCTTTGGAAACACCAGATTCAATACCCACTCCTTAGCCACATTCCACCTTTCCTTTATCTTTTGTTTTTGCTCACTCATTTCATCAACTCTTCCATTTTTGTTTTTTGCTCCAATAGGAATTTATCCAACGCACTATACCTTGTAGCAGTATAATTATTGTTTACCATTATCCTGAGATGAAAGTTCTGCCCAACTAG
>JAFVZD010000132.1 GCA_017508345.1 Clostridia bacterium
AGAGCAAGTTATGATGATTTGTAGAAAGATTGCCGGATATACATTGGGTCAAGCGGATAACGTACGTAAGATAATGGGTAAAAAGATGAAAGAAAAACTAGCCGAGGAGAAGGATAGATTTATATTCGGTTGGGAAGACCCTGAGGGAAAGAAGAGTATTGCCGGTGCGGTCAAATTGGGTATGAAGCAAGAAGTAGCGGAAAAACTATGGAACAAGATGGAGAAGTTTGGTAGTTATGCATTCAACAAGGCACACGCTGCGGCGTATGCACACGTATTGTATCAGACTGCATATGTAAAGACTTATTATATCACGGAATTTTATTGTGCCATAATCAATAATAGGATTACAAAGGCTGATGAAACCAAGCATTATATGGAATTGGCAGAACAACACGGTATAGAGATTTTGCACCCGAATGTTAATAAATCTATGGCATATTTTAGTGTAGAGGGCGAAAATATTAGGTTTGGTCTAGGTGGTATAAAGAACGTGGGCGTGGGGTTAGTGGAGCAACTAGTAGAGGAGCGTGAAAAGAATGGGGAATTTAAAGACCTCCAAGACTTTATTAGCCGTATGGGTAGCCAAGCACATAACAAACGTTTTTTGGAGTCTATGATTAGCGGGGGTGCGTTTGATTGCTTTGGCGTGCCTCGTAGTCAGATGATGGCGGTATATGACCAAATGGTGGAGCAAGTGGCAAATGATAGGAAATTCCAATCCAACGGGCAGATGTCATTATTTGATAGTGTATTAAAAGAAGATGCAAAAGTAAACAAGATACAATATCCAAATATTAGGGAGTATCCAGACCAGCAAAGGTTGAGAATGGAAAAAGATGTGTTGGGTATATATGTTTCGGGTCATCCTTTGGAGCAGTATAGGGCAAAATTGAATAGTTTTAATCTAAATAGTGGAATGTTGCGTCCTACAATTATTGAGGGCGAAGACGTAGATGACAATACTGTGGTGTACGACCAAGTAACGGATGGTATGAGGGTGACTTGCGGAGGTATAATCAACTCTATTAGAAAGATGACTACCAAACTGGGTAATAAGGATATGGCAGTAATTGTAGTAGAGGACTTCCAAGGAACATATGAGGCAATAATTTTCCCTAAGGCTTATAGCGAGGTAAAGAATAAATTGGCGGTGGATAATATGGTAACTATCAAAGGTCGTGTAAGCATTAGAGAAGGTGAAGCACCTAGTATTGCAGTAGAAAATGTGACATTGTGGGAAGATGAAGAGAAACCGCAATCAAAAACACAGAATTTTCAGTATGAAAATAATGTAAGTGATACAAAGTTGTATTTGAAATATGATTTGACTGACCCGGTAGTAAATAATGAAATATATAGAGTGTTGCGTAATTATCCGGGTAACAGTCAGGTAGTGGCTAAGTGCACCGCACAGAATAAGGCGTTTATGTTGCCATTCAAGGTAAATAATAGTGTGGCTATGCAAAATGAATTGCTGGGAATATTAAGTGAAGATTGTGTAAAAATAAAATAGAGGTAAGGAAAAATGAGAATAGGTATTTTAACTAGTGGTGGAGATGCACCGGGAATGAATGCGTGTGTCAAAAGTGTATGTGATATGGCATCAAATTTGGGATATGAATTAATTGCTTTTAAGAGAGGCTACAAGGGGGTAATCGATATGGATTATCTTGTGCTAGATAGG
>JAFVZD010000133.1 GCA_017508345.1 Clostridia bacterium
ACTTTTTATTATTTTTTACTATTTTTTTATTATTTATTAAATTGTTTACTTATTTTTTGATTGTTTAATTAAATTTTTATAGATACATTTTTATCATTCATTAATTAATTCTCTTCTAAATATTCATTTGCTTCCACAATCAATCCATCCAGTATTTTTTCACTCAATGGATTTTTCCAACTCAATATATCCAGTAATTCATTATGTGGATATTTTTTCATCATATACCCCATTAATGTATATGCATTAGCATAATTCCCTTTTTTGTTATAAAAATTAGTCAACAAATCACTTGCCTTACACAATATTTTATCTCGTTGATAATATTTCTGCTCAGCCAGTTGTGTAGCAATCCCTTCGTGAATAAAAATTGGACACTCCACACCGGGATTTTGCTCTTCCAAAAAACTATCAAAATAAATATGTGCCAACTCATGCTCTATAGACGCCACCACATCGCTCTCTGCAATGTTTTTGTGCGTAGTATTGACCCTGCAACATTCAATATTCAATAAGTGAATACCACCCTTACCCGCATATGCACACACATACTTTTCACAGCTCCCCATTCTCTCAACTACATAATTTTTAAAACTTTCATAGTTATCATATATCTGTATTGTTACTTTTTGAGGAATTTTTTTCAAGTCAAAAAATTCACTAAATTGATTAGTGTTGTTATTCAACTTATCCAAGATATCTCGTGCTAAATTTTCATCTGACTTTTCACTCCAAGTTATCACAAAATTATCATTTTCAATTTTCATCTTTACCCCAAATTTACAAAAAAGTGTGAATTTTCACACTTTAATTGTTTTTTACTATTTTTTCTATATTTTTACATCAAATTACATAGGTCTCATTGGTAACAACAGGTACAAAAAGTCGTTTCCGTCATTAGGTGTAATAATACACGGACTAGTAGCATTAACATAACTAATTTTTACAAATTCATCATTCAATACGCGGAGTGCATCTGTATACAATCTACCATTAAACTCAATCATTAGGTCACTACCCTTGTGAGTGATTAATAATCTCTCAGTAATGTTACCAATCTGAGATTCGCTATTGATAATCATTTGGTTATTGCCCAAAGTGAATTTTACTATATAATTCCTCTCTGCACGAGCCAACAAACTTGCTCTCTCAATGGTATCCAATAGGTGTTGCCTATTTACGCTAATCTCTGTACCAAATTCATTTGGTAAAATCTGATGATAAGACACATAGTCACTCTTCATACCCAATAGCCTTGTCATTAGCACAGTGTTACCCAAGTTTATCTCCAAATGATTCTTTTGTGTACAAACTTTTATCAATTGATTGTTGTCAGGCAACAATCTAACAATTTCTAGTAGACATCTAGCAGGTACAATTATACCAAATTCTGCAGAGTGATTCTCTGTAGGTTTACGGATAAGTGCCATACGCACACCATCCAGTGCTACACCACGCAATTCATCCTCTTGGACCTCTAATAATATTCCTCTCAACATTGGTCTGCTGTCATCTTGTGCTACTGCCACACTTGCTTTTGTTACTAGGTCCTTAAAGTAATCACTACGAACCTCTACAAAATTAGGGTCAGTTAAAGTGTGAGGTGCAGGGAATTCATTAGCCTCTTGACACTGGAATACAGCAGTATTATCAGAGTACTTTACCTCCATAATCTTGTTGTCTTTTAGGAAAAACTCCAATTGTTCTCCACTAATTTTGCTAGCAAATTCAGCAAAGAATTTAGCAGGTATTACCGCAGTTCCCTCCAATCTCACATCCGCCTTGATTACCTTGGTAATAGTGAGCTCTAGGTCTGTACATGTCAGCGTCAATTCATCATTCTCCGCCACAATTTTTACACATTCTAGTATAGGATTAGTGGTACGAGTCGCAGCAGCCTTCACTACCTTAAGCACAGCATCCGCCAAATCCAAACCTTGACAAGAAAATTTCATAATAGTTACTCCTTAGCATAATATTTAGTTATAGAATTATAGCAGAATTCTGGAATTTTTACAATAGAATAAGGCATACTTTTTTCAAATTTTACCATATATTTAATTTGTTCAATTTTTTTTGTAGAAACATTTTACAAATCGCAATTAATATGTTAAAATAAATAAATTATATTAAAATCTGTTACTATACGGATTTTTAGATAATTAAAAAACTAGATTTTTTTAGGTGCATATGAAAATTACAAAACTCAACATTGAATACCACCCAAAAGTTTGGGGACAAGAATTAGTATTTACAAACGACACAAATATCACAGGTGACCGACCACCTCTACTTATCAAGATTATAGAGGCCAAGGACAACCTATCTTATCAAATCCACCCTAATACCACCATATTCCCTGACCAGAGTGTTGTGGGCAACAAAGACGAAGTATGGTATGTTTTGTCCGCCACTCCTAGGTCCAGGATAGGTTTGGGATTACTAGACCACAGTGACTACCACACACAATTCAATTCTGGCAATGTGGATAGTATTGTCCAGCACTACAATGTTTCTGCTGGAGATTTTGCATACATAGAGAGCGGTACTGTGCATATGTTGGGTGCAGGTATTAGCGTACTAGAAATTCAACAAAACAACGACATCACATACAGACTGTATGACTACAATCGTGGTAGACAATTGGATTTGCAAAAAGGTCTCCAAAATCTTCACCTCCACAACTCCTCATTTATTCAACAAAAAGATACTTTCACTTTTGCATCTCCATATTTTGAAATCAAAAAATACAATTCAAAAGGCAAAATTTACATAGATAATACCGCTAGCCCATATTGTTATCTCATCCCACTCAGCGGAAACGCATCAATATCCACCCCAGACACTACAACACTAGACAACCTACAATGCTACCTAATATCACAAACAAAACTCATACGCATAGATGGCGAATGCTCCTTCATCATCGCCCGCCCTAGATAATATTTATCATATCCCAAAATATGCTTCATAGTTTCATACACAAAAAAAAGAGTTGAATTTTTTCCAACTCTTTTTCCTTTAATATTTTGGTTTTTTATTATTATCTATCTATCAGTACATTTTTGTTTTCGGCTAACCAATTCAAGTACGCTCTGCTCGCTCCATTGCCATACTTAAATACATACAAGTATACCATTAGCCCAGTGGCTATTACACAAATAGCCATCAATATCCACGCGGCAATGTTGTTTGTCAGTAATGCCATTAATAATAGCATTATACCCAGCACTCCACTCACTATCATTACCCACAATATTTTTTGTCGCCTTACACTGTATATGTCTTTGAATTCTTTTTTGTACTCATCTCTTAGATATTTAGGTAATTGTGAATATTTCTGCACTTTTTGTTCATTCGTGCTCTGCGTATCCATAGATACCATTGGCTCATATTTGTCCGGCTCCACCATATCTTGTGCTTTGAGAGCAGTAATAGCCTCCTCTGTCAAAAAAGGTTCATTACACACTGGGCACATCCTAGCATCTTTGTTGGTTTCTACCATAATCTTTGCCCCACAATTAGGACACTTCGCTGGTTTTATAGACATATTTTCTCCTTATTTAATTATAATATTCAATATCTTGCCAGCCTTGTATATTACTTTTAACCACTCTTTGTCACGCAATGCCTCAATCTCCTGTCTAACTTGCTCTACTATCTCAGCCTCTGTCGCATCCGCCTTGGCTTGAATTGTATATTTCATCTTACCATTGACTTGGATAGGTAATGTCACAATGTCTTCTTTGGTCTTTTCCTCAATATATGTAGGCCACTCTGCATGTGCTATGCTGTCTTTTTGTCCGAATACTACTTGCCACAATTCCTCTGTAATATAAGGTGCTAGTGGGTTCAATATTTTTAGCAATCCAATAGCATACTCCGTAGGCAACACATCTTGCTTTGCTACCGCATTCATAAATATCATCATCTGACTAATAGCTGTGTTGTATGACATATTTTCATAATCATTTGTAACTTTCTTGACAGTCTGGTGATAGATTTTCTCCAATTCCTTGTTTGGCTCATCCTTAATCTTACCAGATTCGGTAAACAATACCCAAATTTTATCCAAAAATTTCGCCACACCATTGATGTTGCTCTGATTCCATGGCATAGTGTCCTCTATTGGTCCCATAAACATCTCATACATACGGAAAGCATCCGCTCCATACTCCGCCACTACATCGTTAGGGTTCACTACATTACCCCAACGCTTACTCATCTTGCGTCCGTCCTCTGCTAGCATCATTCCTTGATGTACCAGCTTTTTGAATGGTTCCTTGTTGCTCACATAACCTTGGTCGTACAGGAATTTATTCCACATTCTACTATACAATAGGTGTCCTACTGCATGCTCTGCTCCACCTAGGTATAGGTCCACAGGCAACCAGTGGTCCAATAGCCTCTTGTCAGCAAAAACCTCATCATTGTGTGGGTCCACATATCTCATATAATACCAGCTAGACCCCGCACTACCCGGCATAGTGGTAGCCTCTCGCTTTCCCTTCATACCGTCAATCTCTACATTAATCCACTCAGGTGCGTTATTTAATGGTGGCTCTCCATCCTTTGCCTTGTAGTCATCCATTACAGGTAATACCAATGGCAAATCCGTCATTTCCACTAATTTTACTGTACCATCCTCCATATGTATCACAGGCATTGGCTCTCCCCAATAACGCTGTCTAGCGAATATCCATTCACGCAAACGATACTTGGTTGACTTTTTACCCAAATTATTCTGCTCTAGCCACTCTATCATCTTGTTTTTGGCATCCTCGTTATCTAACCCATTCAATATATCACTATTAATGTGTTCGCCATCGCCCGCGTATGCCTCTTTTGTAATATCTCCACCGCGTACTACCTCTATCATATCTAGATTGTACTTTTTGGCGAAATCCCAGTCTCTCTGGTCGTGTGCAGGCACTGCCATCAATGCACCATGTGCATAATTAGCTAATACATAATCCGCTATGTATATAGGCAATTTCTTGCCATTCACAGGGTTAATCGCATACGCTCCCGTGAATGCACCTGTCTTCTCCGTGCTAGTGTCCGTCCTCTCTTGGTCAGACTTATTTTTGCATTCCTCAATGTATGCCTCCACCACACTCGCTTGCTCCGGTGTAGTGATACCCTTGACCATCTTGTGCTCAGGTGCTAATACACAATATGTAGCCCCGTACAGAGTGTCTGGTCTAGTAGTGAATACTACTATATTCTCCGTAGTATCCGCTATTTGGAAATTAACCTCTGCACCTACACTCTTGCCTATCCAGTTTCTCTGCATAATCTTGGTACTATTAGGCCAATCAATCTCATCCAAACCTTCCAATAGGTCCTCTGCGTATTTTTGTATGTCTATTACCCACTGACGCATATTTTTCTTGACTACAGGATATCCACCACGCTCACTCTTGCCGTCAATTATCTCATCATTTGCTAGTACTGTACCCAATTCCTCACACCACCACACTGGCATGTCTGTATACCTAGCTAAACCAGCCTTGTATAGTTCCTCAAATATCCACTGTGTCCACTTGTAATACTTAGGGTCACATGTACTGATCTCCTTGGTCCAGTCAAATGACAATCCACATAGTTTCAATTGTTGCTTGAATGTCTCAATATTCTTTTGAGTAAAGCCATCCGGATGATTACCTGTCTTGATTGCATATTGCTCTGCTGGCAAACCAAAACTATCAAATCCAATAGGATGCAATACATTGTATCCACGCATTCTCTTGTAACGCGAAATAATATCACTAGCAATGTATCCCTTAGGATGCCCTACATGCAATCCCTCTCCACTAGGATAAGGGAACATATCTAGACAATAATATTTAGGTTTGCTAAAATCCCAAACATCCGTCACAAATGTCCCATTATTCTCCCAATATTCATTCCATTTTTTCTCAATCTCGCTATGATTGTATTTAGCCATAACATTTCTCTCCAACAAAACTAAAAAATATTTACTATATTTTACTTTTTTTTACCTCCGTTGTCAAGCCCCCGCCCGTACATTCTTTTACTCACTTTTGTTTTTTTGTACAACAAAAAAAAGAACTCCTCATTCCACCACATTTGTAAAGAGTTCTTTTTTTCGCTATGCTATCATACTACTAGCCAGTGTATCACATTCAGCAGATGTTTTGTCTGTTACAGTTATAGCACTTCCCGAACCCACATGATTACTAATATATGTATCACTACCATCACATGTAAATTGCATTCTAACAGTATCCGTACTCATACCATACACATTACTACTGCTAGTAGTCCCCCAGCCTACTATTGTTCCACCATATCCAGCACCAAAATTTTCATTACATATTCTATATGATGTTACACTATTGCCATATACCACCACATTACTAATAGTACACGCTTCACTATATCCTATTAGTCCACCTACATGCGTATATGGTCTACCTCTTCCTACGAATATCAACCACTCACCTTTACTTTCCGCAGTAATGGTACAACTTTTTACATAAGAATTATTTATATTCGAGCTTCCCGCCGTAGTACCAGCTATTCCACCTACATAAGTACGCCCCTCGTGCTGATTACTCTCAGCCCTACCATATATACTTACACTAGTCACACTACTCTTTGTGATAGTCCCTGTATTTCTACCTACTATTCCACCTACATATGCATCATAATAATATGACCACACACCTCTACGAGCATCCACACTACCGCCCGTAATATGCACCTTACTAATAGTTCCTGTATTTATTCCACACAATATACCTGCCCATATATCACAGTCAGTACTCGTCTGATTATCATTCTTTAATGTGCAATTACTTATTTTAAGATTGGTAATTGTACCAGAATTTTGTTGTATCATACCAGCATAAGTTAAATTACTACCATCATTCACCGCCCATCCAGATATCGTGAAACCTTGTCCATCTAGTGTCCCCGCGAATGAGCCTAGCATTGTGGTATATCCTGACATACTTATATCATTAATCACCATAAACTTGCCACTACTACCATTCATACTACCCCAATGCGTAGTATTGGCTACATAGGTA
>JAFVZD010000134.1 GCA_017508345.1 Clostridia bacterium
CATCTGCAAGTCATCTGCAAAAGCATTGTACGCTTCCTGTGCATTCTTCTCCGGCACATCGCCAAATACACGCTCCTGAAACCCGTCGTTGCCCATGCTGATAAAGTTGACAATGTCTGTGGTCAGCATATAGAACTCAGTAATGGCATCAGCATCTGTGATTTCAGCATCTGCTATTTCGGATTCATTGTTTTGGACAGACTTATTGGTAGTAGGGCCTTCTTTTTTGTTTGACTCAATGATATTACCATCAGCATCGTATACAACATTTTCTTTTGCATCGATCATATAGATAGCATTCATATCAACCTCTATGTAACCTTTTTTGTCACCTTCGCCCATCTCGAGCAATGCTACTCTACCATCTGTGGTCTCTCGCATAGAAACAATGGTACCATAAAAACCGCTGGTAGTCTTTACCTTGTCGCCAACCTTGAGGTTGCTCAAAAAGTCTTGTAATTGTTGATATTGCTTCTTTCTAGCGGAGTTAGGTAATACAAACATCACTACCATCATAATAACGATAAAGATGAGCATTACACCGTAATCGCTAAAAAAGTCTCCGGCAAGTAAACCTATCATAGTATTCTCCTTTTAATCAGTGTAGTATTATTATACTATACCTAACAAATTTTAGCAACCATTTGGAGCAAACTATGATGATATTTTAGGAATTAATATCTTGTTTTGTGTAGGTTTCGAGCATTTTTTGTCTATCCTTATCCAATTCTCTGCCTAGATGCTCATATGCTAGTGGCATAGCCACTCTACCGCGACTAGTGCGTGCTATAAAGCCTAATTGGATTAAATATGGTTCGCAGACATCCTCGATAGTAGTAGCCTCTTCTCCAGTAGCGGCAGACAAAGTATCCAAGCCCACAGGACCACCATTAAATTTGTCTATAATACTCTTTAGTATTCTATAATCTACGGCATCTAGACCTATTTCATCTATTTCCATATGAGCCAAAGCGTCTTGGACAATAGGCAATGTGATGACACCAGTGCCCTTTACCTCTGCGAAATCACGCACGCGTTTGAGTAATCTATTGGCAATCCTAGGTGTACCGCGTGAACATTTGGCAATCTCGAGTAAGGCATCAGGATCAATCTTTACACCCAATATGCTAGCAGATCTATTAATAATCTGAGCCAACTCCTCAGGCTCGTACAATTCTAGTCTGCCTAGTATACCGAACCTATCACGCAGAGGTCCAGTGAGCATACCCGCCCTAGTGGTAGCACCTATTAGGGTAAATGGAGGTATAGGCAGGCGTACACTCTTGGCAGCGGGGCCAGTACCTACTACAAAGTCCAGTGCAAAATCTTCCATTGCGGGATACAACACTTCTTCTACTGCTCTAGAGAGCCTATGTATCTCATCAATAAATAGTACATCGTTTTTATTTAAATTAGATAAAATTGCAGCAAGGTCAGCAGCATGCTCTATGGCAGGGCCACTGGTTACCTTTATTTGAGCACCTAATTCTTCTGCTATGATGTGCGCCAGTGTTGTCTTACCCAACCCTGGAGGTCCAAACAATAGTACATGATCTAGAGCATCTTGACGATTTTTGGTGGCTTCTATATATATGGATAGGTTCTTTTTTATTTTGTTTTGACCTACATACTCATTGAGTCTAGTGGGACGGAGGCTATTCTCTATGACATCCTCTACTTCGCTCTTCGTACTAGTAATAAATCTTTCTAATTCTTCCATAATTATCTCCCTAATGCCTTAAAGGATTTTTGGAGTAGAACTTCTAAAGAATCACCAGGTTGCATATTCTTGGTGACAATATCTTGGGCAACCAATTTGTTTACTCCCCAGTCCACCAATACACCGATAGCCATATTGGCGATGGAATTGTCAGCAACAGGTTTGTCGGACAAAAAGTCGCTCTGCACAGTCACACCCTTTATGTCACCTAGACTCATTTTTTCTTTTAGTTCTAGCAAAATGCGTTCTCTAATCTTGGTACCTATTCCTTTGATACCTTTGAGCATACTAGCCTGTTGTGTAGCCACTGCTACGGTTAATTCGGGAGCAGAGATATTACTCAATATACTAATAGCCATCTTGGGTCCCACACCATTTACTAGAATCAATTTTTTGAAAACTTCGCGTTCTACCTTGTCCAAGAAACCAAATAGGGACATTTCATCTTCTCTACAATGTAGAGAGGTATATAGCGTAACCATATCCCCTACTTCACCAATATTATTATAACAATTGGTAGTAACTAGTGCCTCGTATCCTACACCATTACAATCAATCACTACGGTATTTTCCCATTTGTCACTCAGTATTCCTCGCAAAAAACTATACATATTATTATCCTCACTTTAATTCTCTTAATCTTTGATTGGTTTGGCTATGACAAATAGCCATAGCTACTGCGTCTGCCGCATCATCTGGTCTAGGTATCTTTTGTAAGCCTAGAATAGTCTTTACCATAAACTGCACTTGATGTTTGTCCGCCTTGGCTGTACCCACTAATGCACTTTTGACTTGTAATGGAGTATACTCATAAATGGGGATACCTCGCTGTTGTACCGCTAATAGTATGACTCCCCTAGCCTCTGCTACTGGGATGGCAGTAGTAATATTCCTACCCCAATACAATTTTTCAATAGCCATAGCCTCGGGTTGAAACTTATCTAACAATGCGTTCATACTATCATATATAATATGTAGCCTCTCATTGAGAGTTTTTTCTTTTGGAGTAGATATCGCACCATAGTCAATAATCTTTAATCCGTTGGACAATTTATCCAGTACACCAAAACCAATCAGACCATATCCCGGGTCTATACCTAATATTCTCACAATAATCACCTCGTATATATAATAGCACAAAGATGAAATATTGTAAATAATTTTGAATATTTAACTAAAATGTTCTAATTTTTGCCTCAAAATAGTGAAATTCACAAAAAATTTTAAAATTTCATATATTTTTTTGTGAAAAACGCTTGCAATTTATTTAAATATCTGCTATTATATGAGTGTTCACTTGTGGAACGCAACTAAATATGGGGACTTAGCTCAGCTGGTAGAGCATCTGCCTTACAAGCAGAGGGTCATAGGTTCGAGCCCTATAGTCCCCACCATATGCGGGAATAGCTCAGTTGGTAGAGCGTTACCTTGCCAAGGTAAATGTCGCGAGTTCGAGTCTCGTTTCCCGCTCCATTTTATTTATGGCGCCATAGCCAAGTGGTAAGGCTCAGGTCTGCAAAACCTTCATCCCCAGTTCAAATCTGGGTGGCGCCTCCACTAATATGCCGAAGTGGCGGAATTGGTAGACGCAAGGGACTTAAAATCCCTCGAAGGTTTCTTCGTGCCGGTCCGAGTCCGGCCTTCGGCACCAGATGTACAAAAACAAGTTTGTAGAGACTTGTTTTTTTGTTTTGTATAAAAAGGTGGAATACTCTACCCTATATTGTTTTATTTTAGTAAATCGTTGCAATCCAAATAATTAATAAAAGTATCAATTATTTTATTATTTCTACTAACAATATCATTTTCGTTAAATTCGGAATGGTTTATTGTTAAGTTTTATAGTTCTATATTTTTAGTTCCTTCTTTCTTTTGATTTATTGAATAAATAGTATATTATCTTGTTCATCTCCATTTGATATTCTCACAATGAGTAAAAACCCTGATGGCATAAATTTTTTTGGATTGTAAAAATAATAATATTTTGGCTAATTGGTTGCCAAAATCAAAAGTCAATGATAATATTGTATCATAACAATTTGAGCGAGGTAATGAACTATGGAAATTAATGAAATAGTGAGTAAACAGAGTGAATTTTATTCTACTTTTGCGACTTTTGAATACAAATTTAGATTGGAGCAACTGAAAAAATTGAGGCAGTCCATTCAAGATAACCAGAGGATATTATTGGATGCATTTGTGGCAGACCTGAATAAATGCGAATTTGACGCGGTTACCACAGAGATTAGTCTAGTTTATAATGAAATTGACTATATGATCAAGCACTTGAAGCGACTAATGAAGCCCAAAAGAGTATCTACTACTTTGCTAAACTTCCCTAGTAAGGGTAAAATTTGGCACGAGCCATTGGGACAAATACTAATTATGGCACCATGGAATTACCCATTCCAGCTGGCGATGTGTCCTTTGGCGGGGGCAATTGCTGGAGGTAACACAATTATACTCAAGCCTAGTGCATATACGCCCAATGTGAGTAATGCTATTGCCAAGATATTATCTGTTTTTTCGGATGAGTATATAGCGGTAGTTTTGGGTGGTAGAGAGCAAAATCAAGCACTATTGGACCAAAAATTTGACTTAATATTCTTCACAGGTAGCAAGAATGTGGGACAAATTGTGCAAGAAAAAGCATCAAAGCACCTTACACCTGTTGTATTGGAGCTGGGAGGTAAATCGCCTTGTATAGTCTCTGATACTGCAGATGTGGACAAAAGCGCAAAGAGAATTGTTTGGGGAAAATTCCTAAATGCTGGTCAAACTTGTATTGCACCAGACTATATAATGGTACACAAGAATATTTATAATGAATTCTTGGACAAAGCCAAAGAATATACACAGAAATTTTATTATACGGACGGCAAGTTAAATGAAAACTTTATGTATATAGTAAATGATAAACATACACAAAGATTATTGGGGTTAATCGAACAAAGTAAAGTAATTTTTGGTGGAAAAGCCAATGGTAGACAAATTGAACCCACGATTATAAAGGATGTAGAATTTACGGATGCGATTATGCAGGAGGAAATATTTGGACCATTGATGCCGATTATCCCTTATGAAGATATAGATGATGTCATTAGATATATCAACTCAAAGGATAAACCACTGGCATTGTATTATTTTGGAGACAACAAAGAATTCAAAAAAGTTATTACCTATACCCCATCAGGTGGAGTGTGTCATAACGAAGTAATAATGCATTTTACTGAAAAGAACTTACCTTTTGGTGGTGTTGGCGAGAGCGGTATGGGCAGTTATCACGGCAAAAAATCATTTGAGACATTTACGCATGCCAAGAGTGTATTGTGCAAGGCTAAAAAAATGGAGCTACCACTAAAGTATCCACCTTATACACAAAAGAAATCTAATTTTGTGTATTGGTATTTGGGATATAAAAAATGAAACAACAAAAGATGACGCAATGCGTCATCTTTTGTCTTGTGCTAAATTAACTCTTGAAAGTGAGGTATCCTGGGGTACTAGGTGTGTCTACACATGCGTAATCTGCATTCGCATACTCATCATCATAAGATGTGCCATTAGCACCAACCAAGTTGTAGCATGAACCAAACACCCTCATGGAGTCGGCATTAATTAAACTAGCCGTACTCCACCCACTACCTACATATATCGTTGATAGTTGAATACATTGAGAAAACATAGCATACATATCCGTTACACTACTTGTATTAAAAATACTTATATCTAATGTTGTCAACATCTGGCTACAATATGCAAACATCATTTCCATATTAGTAACACTGTTGGTATCTACAATATTATTAAATTCTACAGTTTCTAGACAATATAAATAGTAAAACATGTAACTACTATCTTCATTAAATTTAATCTGTGTATTTTCATCTGTTGCTAAAATATATACTTCTGGACAAACACCAGCCATATTCTCAAGCTCCACCCTATATACCATTACACTACCATCATTATTAATACTTATATCAATAGGATTAGTTACACTTGATATCTCACTAGAATAATCCACCAAACTTCCAAATACAACTACATTTATATTTTGGTCCATGTTCTCATAATTACTATCTGAATTAGCATATCCCTTGATGGCACTATTTACATATTTACCACTTTTTATCTCTGCATAAGTAGTCAAATCACCATCAAATTCATTTTTATCAACCAGTTCCCAATTAGCAGTACCTACAAAACTAGCATCGATATCTAGGTTGGTTATCTCGCATAGCACATAGATGTAAGCAGTAGAACCTGCTGGGAGTTCTTTTGAACTAAAACTACTCCTAAAATTACTCCTGTTAGTATTCAAATTGGTAGATATATCCGTACTGCTGGTGGAATAGGCATAACTCACTGTAAAATTTACTGGAGTACTACTGGTGGTGATGTCTAGGGAAATTACCATATCAATGGAATTAGCTTTGTTGTTTTCTATTATGTAACGAAGCACAAAGTATTGATTTTTGGTAATTGGTTGATTACTTAACGCATTGAAATTCGCTGCATAAGTACCATTTGAGCCTGATGCATCCTTACCGTTGAATGTTATCTTGTTATTACTACCTGACATAATGGTGGTATAACTACCTGCACTGGTCTCATTTACTGTAGCCTTGCGATAACTCGCTGTCACATCGCAACACACACCTTTGGCAATATAATTAATGCTGTAGCTATTACCTACATTTGCAGTAAATGCTGCCAGTACCACTACTAAACCTACAATACTAATAACTGCTACTAGGCTCACGGCTACAATACTTGTAATGATTTTTGCCTTCGCTTGCATACTATATTCCCCTATTTTTGTTTGATATAGTTTATTATAACAAATATGATGAGTTTTATCAAATGATTTGAGGTTGTTTTCTCAGA
This sequence comes from Clostridia bacterium, assembly GCA_017508345.1. Next base: position 6,611 of record JAFVZD010000134.1, read on the forward strand.
TGCTGAAAATGTTTTTTATATACAACTACATAATGGCAAAAGGATGTCAAATGTGACATCCTTTTGTGGATAAAAAAGTGCATTAGGTATTAAGAATAACTCTTTGTTGTCTTGGCACTCTTTGTCGCAGAACGCGTACTAGTAGCTTTTGTGCTGGCTCTAGTTGATTTCGCCTTGGCACGAGTAGCTGTAGTACTATCTGCCTTTTGTGCTCTACCACATCCGCATTTACCTGAGCAGGCTCTGCTAGACTTTGTAGTAGTACTTGTCTTGGTTGACATATATTCACCTCCACTTTTTTAAACAAGCGCTTGCAAGGATATTATGTGTATGTGAATATTAAAAATGTAAACAAAAACAAGGTAAATTTTGGAAATTATTCTAAACTAATCAGATAATAATAAACTGGTTGACCACCTGGTATAACTGTAACCTCGCACTCTGGATATTTTTGCGCCAACTGTTCTTGGAGTTTTTCGGCATCTTCGTCCTTGATATCATCACCAGAGAAAATGGTGACATTAACCTTATCCTCGGACATCATAGCATCGACAAGGGCTATGGTAGCAGTATTGATATCGGCATCTTTTGCCACAATCTTACCTCCGCTGAGACCGATAATTTCACCCTCTTTTAGGTCAAAACCATCAATATTGGTACTACGGACAGCGTGAGTCACTGCTCCACTAGAAACATTAGCCATTGCG
>JAFVZD010000135.1 GCA_017508345.1 Clostridia bacterium
GGTAGGATTGCTAATTACACCAAGACGGATTTGGCACAGTTGACACTTAGTTATGCTATTACTATACACAAGAGTCAAGGTAGTGAATTTGATGTGGTACTAATACCGTTGACTGGGGGTGCACCTTCTATAATGACTAGGAATTTATTGTATACTGCGGTGACTAGGGCAAAGAAAATGGTGGTGCTGGTAGGACAACAATTTCACTTAAAGATTATGGTCAATAATAATTACACTGCTACTAGATATAGTGCTTTGGATAAGTTTATTTTGGAACAAAAAAGTAAAATGGAAGATTTGTTGGGATGAGTGTAACAAGTGATAAAAAGACGCCAAAAGAAAGGTTGATAAGCATAAAAGATTGGTTATTGAATTTGGTTTTTCCAAAACGCATAAAGTGTATGGTGTGTGGTAGGGACTTGAAACAATATAGTGAGATTGAGTTTTGTGACAAATGTCTAAAAGAAATGGAAGTCATCACGGACAAATGTTGTGAGAAATGTGGTGCAAAGTTAATCGCTGAGGAGAAATTTTGTTTAAATTGTCAGTCAAAGGAAAGGAATTTTGACATAGGTAGGAGTTATTATGTGTTTGACAATAGTGTTAGGAATTTGATACATCAGTTAAAATTTGGCAATAAACCATATATAGCTAGGGCGTTTGCACCAATGTTGAGGGACAAGTTGAAGGACTTAGGCTGGGAATATGATGTAATCATACCTGTGCCACTATTCCCAAAACACAAGAAAGAACGTGGTTATAATCAGAGTGAAAAATTGGCGGTGGAATTGGCTAAATATGTGGACAAGCCCGTGGATACAGAGTCTTTGATAAAGGTTAAGGATACCAGCAAACAATTAGGATTGAATTTTGCGGATAGAATGACTAATCTAGACGGAGCCTTTAAGGTGGTAGATAAGGCTAGTGTCAAGTATAAAAATATACTGCTTATTGATGATGTTATGACAACGGGAGCAACTGCTAATGCATGCAGTGAGGCATTGAGAACTGCCAAGGTAAGTAGTGTAAAAGTATTGACAGTGGCCCATGGAGTAGTCAAATTACCGACAGAAGATGGCGAAAAAGTGGAAAATTTGAAAAAAGAACCAAAAAAAATTAAGAAACAATAGAAAATCGCTTTTAAATATTTGAGTTTTGTTATATAATGTATGCAAATACCGTATATAGCGGCGAGAAAATTAATTGGGAGAATAATGATGTTTAATATATTTGCTTCGGATAACACTAGGAATGTAAAAAAATTGGATGCTATGGCGAAAGAGGTTGAGGCACTAGAACCAAAGTATCAAAAGATGAGTAATGAGGAATTGCAATCTCAGACACAAGTATTAAAAGATAGGCTAAGTAAGGGTGAGACATTGGATGATATAATGTACGATGCTTTTGCTGTGGCGAGAGAGGCTAGTAGTAGGGTATTGAATATGAAGCATTTCCACGTACAGATTATGGGTGGAATTGCGTTACACCAAGGTCGTATTGCTGAGATGCGTACGGGTGAGGGTAAGACATTGGTGTCTACCTTGCCAGCGTATTTGAATGCATTGTCTGGTAAAGGTGTACACGTGGTAACAGTTAACGAATATCTATCTCAGCGTGATGCTGAATGGATGGGGAAACTTCACAAATTTTTGGGTCTAACCGTGGGATGTAGTTTCAGTAATATGTCTATGCAAGAGAAACAGGCCGCATATAACTGTGATATTACATATTGTACCAACAACGAATTGGGATTTGACTATCTAAGGGACAATATGGTGACACGAGCAGAGCAGAGAACTGTGAGGGAATATAACTTTGCTATCATAGATGAGGTGGATAGTATTCTTATTGATGAGGCTAGAACACCATTAATTATTAGTGGTAGAGGTTTCAAGAGTAGTGATGACTATGTCAAGGCACAGAAATTTATGAAGAAGCTACGTAGAGATGAGGATTATACCATTGATGAGGAAAAGAACAAAATTCACTTGACAGAGTCTGGTAGTGAGAAGGCGGAGAGGTTCTTTGGTGTAGAGTCATTGAGTGATGTTAGTTGTGTAGAACTCAATCAGCA
>JAFVZD010000136.1 GCA_017508345.1 Clostridia bacterium
ATCATTGCTCCTACAATAATCCCATATAGACCTAAAACACCACCTACTATTGTGAATATCAACCTCAATGCGGATATCTATGCAGTTTGTTCCGGTATGGTATAACTCATCACACCAGTTACCGCTACAATTAATACCGCCGGAGGACTAATTAGTCCAGCTTTTACCGCGGTGTCTCCTAATATCAATGCACCAACTATGGATAGTGCCAACCCTAGATACCTTGGCATTCTTAGACTGGCTTCATACAATACTTCAAATAGAAAAATAATGAATAAAACTTCCAAAAATGGCGGTAAAGGTATGCCTTGGATAGAATTCATTATGGTCACTAAGAATTTTATGGGAATGATATTGTAATGATACAATAACATTGCTACATATGTACCCGGCAATAATATGGCAATAACCACTCCAAAAAATCTAATCCAACGCAAAAATGTGGCTTTTGCTGGTACTGCATAATAGTCATCACTATTTTGCAAGTCCTCAATCAATAAGTAAGGTAGAGTGAGTGCTATGGGAGAGCCATCTACCAATATTATCACCCTGCCTTCTAGTACCTTGGCAGTTGCTATATCTGGCTTTTCGGTAGAACCGACTTGCCTAAACAAACTATGCCTATGGTGTCCAAGATAAGCAGATAAATAACTAGAATCCACCACGCCATCAATGTCAATTTTATTTAATTTTTCTTTTATTTTTTCAATAATTTTTCGATTGGCAACGTTTTGTAAGTAGCAAATACGTACTTGGGTGTGCGTCTCACGACCAATTTGCATTTTTTCTACCACAAAATTGGTGGTTTTTAGCCTTTTTCGCAATAAACTAAGGTTTAGATTGATGTCTTCTACAAATCCTTCTCGTGGTCCTCGTATTACCGCACTGGTAGGGGGCTCCGCAGGTTGCCTTGCTACCCATTTTGGACATTGAATCTTGATTACTTCGTTACAACCCTCTATATATAGCATCCCAAATCCGTTGAGTATTCCGTCCTCACAATCTTTTTTGTCCTCAGCAAGACTCACTTGGGCAAATCCAATTATACGCTTTTGGCAATTTTCTACTATTTCTTGATTATCTGCACCTAATTGCATACGTTGTATACATTCTATGACATTCTCGGATAATAGTAACGCATCCACCGTGTTTTCTAGATAAACAAGTACACATTTGTGCTTGTCCGCACTCTCAAATTCACGTGTCACTAGGTCTGTGGTGTTATTAAATTGCTCTTTGTAATCCTGTATAATTTTTTGAATACCTTGCATTTTGTTTACCTTTTTTGTTTTAGTTTGTTTAATACTTCAAATTTCTATGCAAAAATTCAATTTTTTTCTTTAAAATCTGCATACCACACTTGACATTTGTTATACAAAAGTTTACAATAATCTAATATTTTATGATTAAAAGGAGAAAGTATGAAAACCCTAACAAGAGAGGAAATAGAGAATCTAGAAACCAATAACTTTATCGAGGCAGCTATCAAGCAAGATATGTTAGAGCAAGGTCTAGACCACATTGTCACACGTTTTCCACCTGAGCCTAATGGATTCCCACACATAGGACACATCAAGGCTTGTAATATCGACTACTCTATGAAAGAGAAGTTTGGTGGTTATATGAATCTTCGTATGGATGACACCAATCCACTAAAAGAAAGCGTAGAGTACGAGAATGCTATTATAGAAGCACTCAAATGGGCAGGCTTCAAGTGGAGTAAGATTTGCTATGCCAGTGACTACTACGAGAAAATGTACGAATG
>JAFVZD010000137.1 GCA_017508345.1 Clostridia bacterium
CCAAAGGCTGTTGAAGATTATAAAGTTAATGGTGATAAAGTTTTAACATTCTTTTTAGGTCAAATAATGCGTTTATCAAAAGGTAAAGCACAAGCAAATGTAGTAAGAGAACTATTAATAAAACTTTTAGGCTAATAAAAATAGATGGCAACTTGTGTTGCCATTTCAGACTGTAGACAAAATAAAGTTTGCAGTCTTTTTTGTTTGAAAAAAAATAATAAATATGTTATAATTTGTTATGTTAAGAAAAAATACGGATAATAGAAAACAAATCGTATTGGATTATATTAGGCAAAAAGACGCAGAGGTGTGCGAGATTTTGGCGGGCATACCTACAAAACAGGATATTGTAGACAAACAAACAGTAGTTTGGGAATACAAGGACAAGACAATGGGGGTTGAGATGAAAAACAGATGGAAAGAATTATACGACATTCAAGAGGATGAAAATGGGCGTCCGCGTGTAATAAACATGGGGCGTATAACTATTACGAGTAATGAGGATATGGAGTGGGATGAAGAAACACAACAATATGTATCCAAAAATCCCAAAGTGATAAATATGGGGCGTATGATTATTTACACAACTGAGGAGATGTTGGAGCAAGATAAAGAGGCTCAACAACGCAATTTGTAAAAACTCGGTTAAGCAAACAAAAAAATGTGTAGCATATACACATTTTTTTTGTATGGAGGGAATAGAATTACGGGTAATCTAATATGGATTAGATAAATTATAAATTAATTGGTAATAATTATGGTGCAATTTTTGTAAAGTACATTATATGGCACCGGTGAGTTTGAGTACCACATACCCCAATCCACCTGTCACGGTACATATGATTACTGCGTGGCCCAGACACCAATTTTTGCACCCCCAAAGGAATGCAATAAGTGGGCCGTATGGTCCAGCCTTGGCAATTGCCTCTTGTTGTTTGATGGTACGCATTTCGCGTTTCATTTCTGCCTTTTGTCTGCGGGCATCATTCTCTAGTTTGTCTACTGTATCTAGGGCTTTTTGGGCAGCGGATTCTTTGGCACCCATCCCTGTAACCTTAGGTTTGTTGAGTTGTTTGCGGGCTTTGTTGGCTAGTTTATCAAATTTTTGTTGTTTTTTCTTTAACCTATGGGCGTTCAATTTGGCGGCGGGTTCACGGGTATTGGCGGCGGCATCTACACGGTCTTTGTTCATTTTGTTCATTTTGTAGTGACCATCCGAACCAAAGTCTCTGCCGTATTGTTTTTGTTTCTTTTTGGCCTCTTCTACGCTGGGTTGCCTTACGGTTGTACCGCCATTACCGGTTAGGCGGTCAACAATCTGCTGTAAGATACCGGCGTTACCAGAAGACAATTCAGGTCTCTCGGGCTTTTCCTCGGGCTTGTTTCGCTCATACATTTCATCTTGAGCTTGGCGGGCTATGTTGTCGATTTCTGGGGCGTAATAATCATTGCTATCATCTGGTGCTTGGTCATCGTCCTGTGCCATTGGTACCCCTCCTTTTTGGTTATGAATTAATTTATTATATAATAAATTTAAAAGAATTGCAAGGTTATTTACAAAAAATTAAATTTAGTCACAAATGTGGATAATGTGGATAACTTTATGGAAAATTAATTTTTGTATGTACCCAAAAGGAAAAAATGCGATAAAATGGGAAAAAGTGGCATACAAGAAAGTATGGAGATGAAAGTTATCCACAAGGATTGTGGATAAGTGGAAAATTGTGGATAAGTGACAAGTTTTAATTAGAATAAATAAAATTATTTACAATTAAGTTATTTTTTACGCATTTTAGTGGGTATTTTTGCGTGTATTTTTAGGCTAATTATTTGGGTATTTTTTAGCAAATATTTTTAATGAATTTCTAGATATTTAATTGGTAATTTTTATTTATTTTTTTGCTATTAATTAGTGGATTATTTAACTAAAAAATTACATACAAATAGTGGGGTTATTTGTCTGTACTACCAAAGCCACCTGTACGGATATTGGTAATTGTGTCCTCGTCGGTAACTGTTAGGAATGGCAAGAAAATACCTTGACCAATTTTGTCGCCTATGTGGATTGTATAAGGGGTATCTGAATAATTGTAAAGGCGGATACCTATATTACCATCGTTATTGATATTGCCGTAGTAGTCGCTATCTATTACCCCAATAGTATTGGAGAGCATTACGCCCTTTTTGCCCATACCGCTGGTGACAGAAAGAATTAGTACGATATTGCGATCGAATTTGGCCTTTATATTGGTCCAAATCATAGCTGCTGACTTTGGCTGGATAGTTATGTCTATTGGGGAATAAAAATCGTAACCAGCGGAGTGTTGGGTGGCACGGACAGGGAGTTTGAATTGGGTTTGGTCGTATTGAATGTGTGGGGCATCAACTATTTCGAATTTAATCATAAATACCTCGCATAGAATATAATATTAAGTATATCAAAAATCGAACAAAATGTAAATTGTATTTGCTTATTTTTTTACCAAAGATAAATCTTTGGAATGTGAGTAAAATATTGGGGTGAAGTTGTGGAGTGTGTATATTATCTATTTCGGTAGTCGGATTGAATGATAGATTGATGTTGAGAAGTGTATTTTTCTCGGCGTGATTGGAGTGTGGTTTGTTTGAATTTTCGGTAGTCGGATTGAATGATAGATTGATATTGAGAAGTGTATTTTTTTCGGCGTGATTGGAGTGTGGTTTGTTTATATTTTTGAGTGATGAGGCATTGATTGATAATGTGGAGTGCGTGGTTTTGTTTGAATTTTTTGGGGTGAAGTAGAGGTATTAATTACAACAAAAAAACAAACGAGGCGATTGCCTCGTTTGTGTATTGGTACTAACATATGTTAGTAGTTGTATACCTATATTTTTAGGTAGGTATTATTGAGTTACTTTTGCAAATAGCGTCATTAGTTAGATGCTGGTTTAGTGTAAGGGAACAACTCTATAATAGCACCCATACCGTTGAATAGGTAGATATTAGTATTTGTACCAGTAGGGTTCTTTTCGTTTGAATCACTTGGTACATATACAGTGTCGTAACCAGTAGCAGGGGTAGAGATTACGAAACTATTGAATATATAGGTACCTTCTTCATCTAGTTGTACTGACTCAATTGTTGCAGCTGGAGCAGTTTCAGGCAATCCAGTACCTGTATTGATAGCATACATTTTTTCACCAGCAACTGGTTCAGTACCTGCTGCTGCTAAGTAGTATGGTGTACCAGATTGGAAGTTATCAGCAACGGTACCACCTACCATCATAACATTTTGAGCCTTAACATATGCACCACAGAAGAAACTAGATAGTTTAGCTACTGCATTTTGATGTGCAGTTTCGTCTCCAGAAGATACAGCTTGGTCGTACTCAGCTTTTGCAGCCTGGAATGCCATCATATCACTTAGTTTTACTAGTAGAGGGAAATCTCTACCTGTCATAGCAACAGGAATAATCATGTATTGTGTAGTTCCTGCATTTACACCAGTACGAGAGTTAATCATTTGTGTATTATTCTGTATTGCGTTAGCAGAATTAGCGGTCATATCTAGTGCTTTGTGAGTGAGAGCAGTTCCGTTATCTGCTACCCAAGCGTCATACTCTGCCTTGTCTTTGAAGTATTGTACATTACCATATACTTCTGTTGCAGTAGGACCTTCGGATGAACCAGACTTGTATACAACCTTGAGGTTCATCATATTTTGAATTGTCTGTGAAGGGTTGCTAGGATCAGGCAAGTCACGCAATATTGTTGCTGAACCATTTTGATATACTTTATTCAATGAATTCAAGTGTGCTACTAGTGGTTTTGCACCATATTGAACAAACCATGGTTCGTTACCTGTTACAATACTCTCTAGGTATGTACCTACGATCGCTATGTTTGTAGGCCAACCATTAGCAATGTTATTGTCCATCTCTACATAGTCAGCAATGATTGCAGGACCACCTGCAGAAACATACTCACCGCCCTCGATGTATACATTATAAGCACCCCATGCGTATAGTAGGGAACTATAACTATTGTAACCTTTGGAATCGATTAATTTGTTTTGTACACCTGCTCTGTCTGCATAAGCGGTATCTTTGTTATAAGCAGTATCAAACATCCAACCGATAAAGCAGTCTTTGAATATTGTATTGGTTATAGTAGAATTGATTTCATCAATTTTACATAGCATAATACCACCACTGTAGTATGCGTCACTAGAGCGTCTACCATTACCAATAAAGTAAGCATCTTGGATATTTACATTGATGTTGTCACCACATTCGTCAGCTGCACCATTATAGAATCCCATAAATGATGTGTGTGTAGTGATAGCATCACCACCGCTACGGTCACCTACTGGAATGTTGAGCATTTTGTCTTCATTCTGAACAACTACGATAGGTAGCTCGTTGTATTGTACATTAAAGTAGTTACCATAGAAATTGAATGTATCACCATCGGCTAGTATTCTCTTGTAAACATGTAGACTAGCATTATCTTTCATAGAACCATTGATAGTGATAGGTTTGGTAGTGTCATCTACCAAGTTGCCGTGGTCATCAATCTTTGGAGCATAACCTAGGTTACCGCTAACAGGAGTGAAACCACCGTTTCCCTCGTAGAAATATGCACTAGGGATATTAGCACTAGTTACATTGATGTTATTCTGTAGAATTACAGCATTAGCAACTATATCTTGGTATTTTGTACCTTGTTTCCATGCTGACCAACCATTCTCTGTGTCATTAGTTAGTACAGACAAGTCATTAGCATTATACACATTGTAACCATCTACAACACGAACAATGTACTCTACTGGCTCGAGACCATAAGCGTCATCAGTGTTTTTTGGGAATACAGTAATTTTAAACATATTGCCTATAGCGTCTGCACTAAAATCAATAGTGTTGTTTATGTTATCAACATCATCAAAGTACTCATTAATATCTGATGCGTTCAAAGCATTGAAATTATTTCCATCTTTGATTGCAAAACTCAATAATGTCTCAAATCTATTAATTCCCTCTTCTTCGTCACCATCGATCCATAGTGTTGCTGTTAGTTGCAAATCAAAAATGTTGTCATCACCAGCAGTAATAGGATTGTCTGTATCTATAAACTGCTCTTTTGGACCTTTTTGAGAGTTGTCTATATTAGACTCATATGCAGCTAATAGGTGAGATGTATAAGCTGTAACAGTAGCAGCAACCTCAGTACCATTGATAGTCAGAGTACTATTCTCACAAACTATGTTGTAGTTTGCAGCACTACCACCGGATAGGGTGATTGGGCAAGTAGCCTCTGAATAATCTGTAGTATAAGCACAACTTACAGTAGTAGCGGTCTCTATGACAGTCGCGTCATCGAGGCCAGCGAATCCTGTATAAGTAATGTTGTATGTAGGGATTGGGTCACCGTAAGTGATAGCAAAATCTGCTACTTTTGCGGTCAAATCTTTTTTAGCAATAACAACAGTCTTCTCAAATTCTCTAGACTTGTCGTCACGAGCAACCTTTACCCACACTTTGTGACTACCAGCATTGGTAAACTCTGGCATAGTAGTAGACCAATCGTTGGTGGTAGGTGTAGAGGTAGTGGTTGCATAAGATATTGTGTCACCAGCTAGAGTGCCTGTTATACTATCAATAGCTGGGTGAGATGTAGCATCATAAGTACCGGTATAAGCGGTCAAACTGATTCCTGTGATTTCGGCGACACAAACAGGAACTTTGAGCTCAAAGTCGTACTTTTGGTATTTCACAATAGCAAAAGTGTTACCGACTGTAGAAGTATCCAGAGTCACGATCAAGTCATCGCTAGTACCTAGTACATCAACACTAGAATCATCGCTAAAGATAACCTTGGCAGAGATATTGGATTTGTCAAATGTAGCACCCTGCGCTATCTCAGCGGGGATACCTGAATTGATCACAATATCTTTGACAGTCAAGCCGCCACACGCACTGAGCATAGAACCAGCGAATACTAGAACTATGGC
>JAFVZD010000138.1 GCA_017508345.1 Clostridia bacterium
AGTAGGGACATTACATAAACTATTCGCAAAACACAAGTTTTACGCATAGTTTAGGGTGCGTATGAGAGAATTTTCTCATTTTATATCAAAATATATTTGTCAAATTGTAATAAAATTGCTATAATATAATGTATAAGTTTTTGATAATTAATTGATAAACTATATCAAAAATATTAATAAACTTTCTGTTACACAATTACAATTTTCACAAAGTGTTCATATGTTCTAAAATTGTATAGTGTTCTCACAGAGAGTAAAAAATAGGATAAAGGGAATTTTTAGTTATGTCAGAGAAATATTACGAAAATCAGAATACAAATGTTACCGAACGCATTAGAGAATTGCGAAAAGAATTACCGTATTTTTGTAGTGAGTTTTTTGTAGGAATTGAGAATACTACTACCCCACTCACCAGGTTAAATTATGCGTATGACCTGAGGATATTTTTTGATTACCTTGTTAAGGAAGTGCGTGGTTTTGTAGGTAGACGCCCACAACAAATTAGCCTGATGGACATCGACCTTATCACAGCCACTGATGTAGAGAACTTTTTGGGGTACTTGTCCTCTTATACTTTCCGAGGTAAAGCATACCACAATAATGAAAAAGCCAAATCTAGAAAACTCTCTACCCTACGCTCATTCTTTGGGTACTTCTTTAAGAAAGAGAAAATTACTGCCAACATCATTACCAAAGTAGATTTACCAAAACTACACGAAAAAAACATCGTAAGATTAGAGGCAAATGAGGTAGTAGATTTATTGGATATGGCAGAGACGGGATACGCACTGACACCTACCCAACAAGCTTTCCACGAGCACACAGACACCAGAGATTTCGCTATTATTTCCTTGCTCTTGGGTATTGGTATCAGAGTGAGCGAATGTGTGGGACTGGACATAGAGGACATTGATTTCAGTATAAACGGATTCAAGGTAGTACGAAAAGGTGGTAACCAAGTAATACTCTATTTTGGCGAAGAAGTGGCAAAGAGCCTCAAAAAGTACATTGCCGAGAGAGTAAAAATCAAAGGCGTGCCTGAGACAGAGCGTGCACTATTTTTATCCCTTCAAAAGAAGCGTATTTCTACCCGAGCTGTGCAGAATTTGGTAAAAAAATACAGCCAACTAGTAGCACCACTAAAAAAGATAAGTCCTCACAAATTGCGTAGCACATACGGTACCAACCTATATCACGAAACCCAGGATATTTATGTGGTAGCAGATGTATTGGGACACAAAGATATCAATACCACAAAACGCCACTATGCCGCTATGTCAGACGATGTGCGTAGGACTGCTGCCAACAAAGTTAAACTCAGAGAGGACTAACCTACCCCCATTTCTTTAAAAAAATCAAAATTGATGTCGAACATATGTTTGACATTTTTGTTTTTTTGTGTTATAATACCCGAATAAAAAATGAGGTAAACTGAATATGACTAAAATTAAACCTATTGTCTACAAGACAAATAAATTGTTTGAATTCCTAAAAGAATACCACCGAGACCACGGCTTTCCACCAACAGTGAGAGAGATGTGCGAGGCTATGGGAATGAATTCCACATCAACTATTACATATTATCTCAATTATCTAGAGAAACAAGGCAAGATCAAGCGAGGTGCATTCAAGAATAGAGCCATAGAGATTGTTGACACAGAGCCATCATGTATGACGGATAACATACAGAACATTGACTTTATGCGTAATTTCACTCGCATACCTATTCTAGGTAAAATCACCGCAGGAGAGCCAATTCTTGCGGTCGAAGAACACGATGATGTATTACATCTGCCCAACAATCTATTCCACGGAGAGGACCTGTTTGTACTAAATGTCAGCGGTAATAGTATGATAGATGCAGGCATTTTGGACGGAGATATGGTAGTAATTAGGCGTCAAAGCACCGCAAATAATGGCGATATTGTCGCAGCATTAGTAGATGATAGTGCTACAATCAAGAGATTTTTTAGAGAAAATGGGCATTTTAGACTACAGCCTGAAAACTCAACTATGCAACCTATGATATTTGACGAAGTACAAATATTGGGTAAAGTAATTGGCTTAATCAGGAATATGTAATTTTTATTCAAAACAAAAAATAAAAAGAATTTGAGCTTTCTTGTTCAAATTCTTTTATTTATTGCCAATAATATGGAGAACTAAAAGTTTTTTACATATTATTAATTTTGGTTACTCAGTTGTTTTTTGATTTTCCAGTAATCCAAAACTTTTTCAATACTTTGTTTGTAATTGATTGCAGACACATCTTGATCTAGATACAAAGGTACTCTGTCCACCACTACCCCATCACGAATTATCATTGCATTACCTATTGCAGTGAGCGTATCAATTGGGGCGGTTACATCAAAAAATTCGTACTCAATAGTAGCATTATTCTGCTCACCATTTTTGCGCCGTGCGGTACCGAGGTCTTTTCTC
>JAFVZD010000139.1 GCA_017508345.1 Clostridia bacterium
AATGTATGTGGGTATTGGCTCAATAGTAGGAGGTTTGATAGGAGCCAATATGCTCAAAAAATTCAGTAACACAACATTGCAATATATATTCGCTATAGTGATGTTGATAGCTGGTATTAGAATGATATTTTAGGAGGCAGTATGTGGTATTATTTGATTATTGCAGGGTTATTTGGTGGATTAGTAGGAGGTATGGGGCTGGGTGGAGGGACGCTATTGATACCAATTTTGACTATGTTACTACAAATGGAGCAACATTTGGCTCAGGGTATCAATTTATTGGTATTCATACCTACAGCAATAGTTGCGTTGATTATTCATGCAAAAAACAAGTTGTTGGATTTCAAAGTGTTTTTTGTAGTAATAATACCTGCGATTATATCTAGTGTGATATGTGCAATATTAGTAAAGGGCATTGAGGGTGATGTACTTAGAGTGGTTTTTGGGTGTTTTTTGGTTGCATTAGCAGTATATGAGATAGTGATGGCAATCAAAGCTAGTATTACTAACAAAAAGAAATTGGATAAATATAAGTATTTGATATAGAGACTGCTTGTACAAGATAGCGTGTACAAGCAGTTTTTTTGTGTAAATGACATATAGTAAATTATTCTGGAGGTGAAATAATTGATTATAGAAAGTTTCATAACATTTATGAATAAGATAATGTTCTTTAGTTCGTATGTTGATAATACTAGTAGTTTTCCAAAGACATTGACGCCAAAGGAAGAAAAAGAATATATAATTAAATTTAAGCAAGGGGATATGAAGGCACGCGATGTGTTGATTAATCATAATTTGCGGTTGGTTGCACATATTGTCAAAAAGTATAGCAACTCCAGCAAGGATGCAGATGATTTGATATCAGTAGGGGCGATAGGTCTAATCAAAGCTATAAACACATATTCTACTGATAAAGGTACGCAATTATCTACATATGCCGCTAGGTGTATAGAGAATGAAATATTGATGCTATTTAGAGTAAATAAGAAACATCAGGGGAATTTGTCATTGGATGAAAAATTGGGTATGGAAAAAGATGGTAATGAGGTAGTGTTAGCAGATGTTATTAATGATGTAGAGGGGGATCCGATAGAAAGGGTGGAGGCAAATATCCTGACTGAAAGATTGCTAAAACTTATCAAGGATAATTTGACATCTAGAGAGTACAGGATACTAGAATTGAGATATGGCATAGGAGGAAAGGTTGCATATACCCAGAGAGAAGTTGCCAAAAAACTGGGTATATCTAGGTCGTATATATCCAGATTGGAGAAAAAAGCATTGGAGACAGTACGCCAAAAAGTAGATGAATATAAACTTTTTGTGGATTAAAAGCCGATAAAATAGGGCTTTTTGTCAAATTTCTCAATTTTTTTGAAAATAGGTATTGACATAGTGGTCCAAAAATGCTATAATGCGTATGTACCTAGTTGGATGGTCGAATTCGCAATAGCGAATTAGGAAAGTCCGAGCACAGTAGGGCAAGGTGCAAGATAACGTCTTGTGAGGGTGACCTCAAGGATAGTGCAACAGAGATATACCGCCACTTATTTGTTATTTTTGTGTTTTTTATGATATTATCATATCTTACCTCCTATTTTTTCACAGATTTAACACTAGTGGTAAGGATGGAAAGGTGGGTTAAGAGCCCACCGGCGCGGTAGTAATATCGCGTGCTATGTAAACCCCACCTTGTGCAAGATAAGGGAGTTTAAAAAACAGGCTGCCCGCTTGGTCCCGACATACATCGCATGAACATAGTGGCGACACTGTGTCTAGATAGATGACCATCTTTAACAAAACTCGGCTTATAGACTAGAGTACCTAGGAATGACAGCAATGTCATTCTTTTTTTTGTATATAATGGTGCATAATGGTGAGAATTATGGTATGTGTGTAATATTAGGGATTGTTTGTGTGGTGATTGTGTATATGTTGTGGTATGTATTGAGGTCCATACTACCAAGGTCGGAGGGTGAGTGTAAGGTATACCAGTATGAGAGGCTTGCATGTGTTAGACGCGGATTTCGAGATAGATATATAGGTGTATGGCGTGGAGATAAGTATGATTTGGTGACATTATGTAATGGTGAGATTGGTGTATGTATGCACGGAGAATTGCTTTTTTTGATTAAGTTGGTGGCGAATAATAAGTTGGGTTTTTTTGTGAATAAGAATGTGGCTATATATGATGACGATATTAGGGTAAGTGGTGAATATATAGAAATAAAACACACAGAGATGTATGCAATGGAAATACGATTTATCAAAGGCAATCACAAAGTTGATATGAGCAAAGGTTTATTAAATATTCATGATTTTGGTATGTATTTGGAATTGGGAAGTATTAGTGATGTGGTAGTGAATGATAGATGCTTAGAGATAAAATTGGCTAAAGGTAATGCAAAACTCAAGTTTGATGAGAGATTTGAGAATGTTGGCAGAGTGGTGGCTCAGGATTATGCGCGGAGATATTTTGGGGTCTTTGATAAGGATAATGAAATAACAGTGATACCGGATTTGAGTAACAAGACTCGTAAGAGATTGGAATATATCGGTGCAAAGGTAGATAGATCTTGTAGGAGTATTTGTGATGTCAAGGAATTTGAGCGGTATAGGCAAATTTGTATAAACAAACTACATGGGATTATAGATAATGAGTGTATAAAAATTAATTTGACGCAAATGGGGATTGGTGAAATTCATAATGTTATTGTAGATAAAAATAATATTTGTGTGGCAGATTTGTACACAGGTTACAAGATTAAATTTGTGTTAAATGCAAAAATTTTGAGTTGTCAAAAATATTGTTATTGGGGGCAAAATTATTTATTATTATCTGTTAATAAAGTTTGCAATTATGAATTTTGGCCTTTTGGCATTAGGATGGATGATGAATTTGAGAATGGCTGGAGAATACAGAATAATGGTAGAGAAAGTATGTATCTAAATGCATTGGATGAGGTGGGAGTAGAATGTTTGAGTTTCAGTAGAAATATTGAGTATTTGAATAGGAATGCTTTGTTGGGTAGATATCAAAATGTAGAAAAAATACTCAAGATGTTGAATATAGACAAAATGGATGATGGATTGAAATTTCAGATTGCTAATCTAATATTGAGTGTGGTACGAGTGTCTCAAGATAGAGAGGTTTGGTTAGATGAATGCAGGTTGAGTTTGGTAATGGAACAATGCAAGGGTTTGGCAAACAAAAGCAGAGGTCAGAGTAGGTGTTTTTTGGAAAAATTAAGGGATATTTTGTGTCATAGTGATATGGTAGCAGTGATACAAAAATTATTGGATGAAATGGGTAAAGATTGTGATATATTTGACTGGGAAAGTGTATTTAGGTATGTTTTGGGGATAAAACTAATAAAGAATAAGTTGTTTGTGGAAAAATCCCGTGTAAAATACGATGTATCAATTAATGTGTACAATTCTGTACTGCGTATGCAAAACTGCGGAAGTGAGGGGATTTTGCGATGTAATGATAGGTGGCTAGTGGGATTGGATTATGTTAGCCTGAGTGTGGATGATGAACAAAACTTGAATGTGCAAATATAAAAATTATGATTGTCAAAAGTGAAATTATGTGCTAAAATACTTGTAGGAGAAAACTATGGATATATATAATAATAGAAGTCGTGTACCATTGTATGAGAGAATGAGACCGCAATGCTTGGAGGATTTTGTGGGACAAGAGCATATTGTGTATCCCAATTCTTTGCTCAGCAGGGCTATCAAGAGCGATATGTTGGGTAGTTGTATATTCTGGGGACCACCTGGTACTGGCAAAACTACATTAGCACATATTATTACCAAGACTACAAATAGCAAATTTGTAAAACTCAATGCGGTATCTAGTGGTGTGGCGGAGGCCAAAAAAGTAATAGAGGATGCGAGGGCAAATTTTAGAATGTTTGGTACACCTACTTATTTATTGTTGGATGAGTGTCATAGGTGGAATAAGGCTCAGAGTGATAGTGTGCTGGCTGCGATAGAGGAAGGGTGTATAATTTTTATAGGTTCTACTACTGAGAATCCATATACATCTATGACTAGAGCTATTGTATCTAGATGTAGGATATTTGAATTCAAGGCACTAAAAGACAAAAATGTGGCTATGGCTCTAGACAAAGCAGTATGTGACGAAGTGAATGGATATGGTAAGATGAATGTAGTATTGACGGAGGATGCTAGGGATCATATAGCGTGGGTAAGTAGTGGTGATTTGCGTACTGCTATGAGTGCCTTGGAATTGGCAGTCAAGACTACGCCTATGAATGAAAACAATCAAATATTGGTGGACAAGACGGTAGCAGAACAGTCTATACAGCGTAAGGCTATGTCAATTGATGAGGATATGTATTATGATATGTTGTCTGCATTTTGTAAAAGTATCCGTGGTAGTGATGCAGATGCTGCGTTGTATTGGAGCAGTCGACTGATAGAGGCGGGATGTGATCCATTACTAATAGTGCGTAGACTGATATCACATTGTAGCGAAGATATTGGTATGGCGGATAGTAATGCTTTGCTCTTGGCTATTTCTGCATTAATTGCTATCAAGAATATGGGGTTGCCTGAGGGGAATATCCCGTTGGCACATGCGATTATATATGCTTGTGAGGCACCTAAGTCCAATAGTGTGATACGAGCGATGCAAGCAGCACAG
>JAFVZD010000140.1 GCA_017508345.1 Clostridia bacterium
GTCTCACGACATTGGATTTGAGTGGTTGGGATACAAGTAGTGTGACGAATATGAGTTGGATGTTTTATGGATGTAGTGTGCTAAAAACGATATATGTAGGTAGTGGGTGGAATACTGCGAGTGTGACTAGTAGTGGTAATATGTTTTATAATTGTAAATCGCTGCCTAATTATAATGCTAATTATGATGATCATACCTATTGCAGTAGATACCTCACATATGTATAGAAAATGGATGACAGTGGTCATCCATTTTTCGTTAAATCCAGTGGTGCTGGGTTAAATCCGCCGTAGGTGGGTGAAATCTACAGTCTATGGCTGCAAAGTGAAATCATTGCTAATGCGATGGTTAAGGTAAGATTACTATATTATAATTAATACATTTTTTTAAAAAACGAGGCTGGATTTGCCGGCTTTTTTGGGGTGGAAGGGAGAATGGATTGTGAGATATCTTTTTTCTTTTTTGGCGGGAATGGTTGACAAGTAGGTGAAGTGATGGTATAATAGTAGTAATTATTGAGATTGAATACTTTGATTGATTAGATTTTTTGAGAAAGAGATAATATACATATATTAATAGGCTGGAGCGGGGAGTGATGCGTATCATTTCGTGGCTTTGGTGGTGAGTATTTGTAGTTTTTTTGTGGCTCGAGAGCGACATTTTTGTTGTGTAGTAATTAGAATGAAGAGAGGGATATAAATGAGGATAGGCAGTGTATTGAATTATTATATCAAGAACTTTTTGTATATAATGATATTTGTAGCGGCACCTGCGATATTCATAGGGGTATTATTGAGGCCTTTTAGTATGGTAGAATTATTGTGCAGGTATCCGACACTGGAATTTGGCACATTTGGAGAAATGTTTACCCATGTGTATGATTGGGGATGGTGGCAGATATTGGCAGTACTAGCAGGGTTGGTACTAGTGCTGGTATGTGTGAGTCTGTTGATTGGTAAAATTGAGGGACATTTTAGGACGGGCAAAATGGAATTGATATCACACGAATGGAAAGGGTTAAATTATAACCTAGCGGGTGTTACCAAGAGTACTATGTTGTTAGGGGTGGTTTGTTTTGTGCTGAATACTGTGTCTATACTATTGATATATTTTATGCATTTTATATTTGCAGTAAATATTGGTAGTGTGGTAATGAGTAGTATATTGATTTGGGTAATAGGTCTAGCTAATATGGTATTGCAAGCGAGGTTAGTGGTGTTATTCCTACTAGCGGGGCTAGATAGTATAATAATGGGGTCACCATACACGGTGGCACTGAGCAATGCTAGTCAAGCATTATCCAAGGATATATTGGACACATGGGTGTGTTCGTTGATACCATTTGTAGTAATGTTGCTACTGACAATAGTAGGTACATTATTGGGTATAACGGTGCTCACCAATATCTTGAGTATAATGGTATTCTTACCATGGTTAGTGGTATATAGTATGATAAGATTTTTTGATCACTATAATATACCTAGGTATGATATTAGGCAATATTATGTGAGATAAGGAGAGTATATGATATTGACAGATACGATAAAGTTGAGTCTCAATAATGGTAATCTCATATGGAAAATAATGTTGTATGTTATTTTTGCGGGATTGATTACATTGGGGTTAGCTGTAGTGTGTTGTTATGGGTTGGTTACAGAGCTAATTAATGCGGGTTTTTTTAACGAGATAGGTGGACTAATTAATGAGAGTTTCTTTAATATACATATCAATGACATAATGATGCGAGTGGCGGAGATAATCAATACTATGGGTGAAATTTTGATGACGAATATAACTGAGGTATTGCCAATACTCATACTATTATTTGTGATAATTGGTGTATTTGGGTCATTTGTATTCAATCTAATGCACATTACCACCACAGAGTGTATTTATGGCTATATGGGTAGCTTGTCAAAGTTAGGTTTTTGTGGATGTTTTATCAAAAACATCAAGCTTTCTATCAAGTACGCTTTGGCTAGGACACTGGTGGTATTGCCATATGATGTACTAATGCTGGCAGGAATAATAGGCAGTATGCAATTGTATGCTCTA
>JAFVZD010000012.1 GCA_017508345.1 Clostridia bacterium
TTACACGCAAATATGGCAATCCATCATTCAATGTACCATCCTCGTCTTTACCAAAATAATTATTGTATAGATTACTCCATCCACTAGTATTGGTATTCACCACAAAGCCTAATGCTTCTGTACCATTGTAATGGATATATCCAGTACCACTAGTCAAACTCACATTACCAGTCACACCATTGTATGGTATAGGGTACAATGATGTACCATTAATAATATCCATTAATATTACATCAATATATACATAACTGAGTATCACACTGCTACCTGCGTGTACATTACCTATCATTGCACCCATATCAAATGTATCCGGTGTACCTAAGTTACCATTGTCTGGTGACTGCAATACACCACGCACATATACAGCCTGCATAGTGAGTGTTCCATATACACTACCTACTAGTCCACCCATCTCGATTGCCTCACAATCGCTATCCGCAGATATAATCATTTCGGCAAACAAATTGTCAAATTTACTAATACCCTCATTGCCCAATTTACCCACAATACCACCTATATGAGTAGGTATTTGTGTAGTATTGTCTTCGGCCTCAGTATTCATATTGCGTATAGCACGCAAATTGATATTGCTAGCACTATATCCTATAGCATACGCATTGGTAATATTAGTATTATTAGACAAATACCCTACAATACCACCTATATTACCTATTCCACATATACCTATGCTATCATCCTCTGCTACATTCAATGCCCTATATTTGACATTGTATATATTCCTTCCACTTCCACCATTGTCTTGACCAATTATACCACCTAGATTACCCATAGCCATTATCACTACACTACTCTCAGTGATACTATATTTGTCTAGCACTATATCCGTATCAGCCAATTTGCGTATCTCTACAATACCACCATTTGCGTCCTCTTGTTCCTCAAATACATAATCATGGTATGCGTTGTATGGAATATATTCATCCCCATTACTCACTACTACATTATTGATAATACCAGTATTGTATCCTACCACACCACCTACATTCATCACATTGTACTCATCACTATTGAGTGTGTGTGCCATAGCACTCTGTGCTAATACTTGTACTATCTTTCCGCTAGCCTCTCCACCCAATATTGTGGATGCATTTTTACCAATGAGCATACCTACATTGTATTTTACCTCATTATTTTGGCTACCATATTTTTTCTCTGTACCCAATATCTGGATATCTGCATAACTCGTGTTGTCTACAAATTGTGAGGCGTTAGCAGGACTCTTATCTTGATTTTCACCTATCAACATACCTAGATTTATCTCTGCCTTTAGTCCTGTCACACTAGCCTCTGTCACATTTACATTCACATTGATTAGAGTACCACTATGATTGTACGCAATCAGTCCTAGATTTACTCTAGCCAATGCCTTTTGAGTATTAATCTCGTAATCCGCAGTATCCCACGCACCGTTAGTCAATACATTACTATAGCTATACTTAGCCACTCTGACATTCACATTCTGTATCCAACCATTATTAGTACCCGCTAGTATTCCAATATTGTATGGTGCTACTGCGTATTTGTTGTCCACTACAGTAGTCTCATATTTTTTGTACTGTACCACACTATAATTCTCTATCTCAAAGTCCACATTGCTAATCTTTGCCTGTTGACCTAGATAATTGAATATTCCAAAACTTAGTTCCAAATCATCATGGTATTCTGTAGCATTATTCACAGTCACTAATATAGGTGTCTTATTGATATTCCATCCATAAATAGTCAAATGTGTGCCTTCGGCAGAATACAATTTTCCCTCAAAAGGATACTCCGCACTACCTATACCACGCCATACATTTTCCTCATTAGCAAAATAACTACGCATATCAATGTTGTCCATCAATACATAGTGTCCCTTGCTATCCCTAGCATTCATATCTTGTAAAGATGCCACATCATCTGCATTGTGCAATTCGTATGGCAATTCCTCACTACCATCCGCTACACGCACTAGTATTGTTCTCACATTCCTCTGAGCCAAAGATTCATCTGTATCCGTCATCAGTCCAATGTAATTATTAATATCATCTAGCTTAACTTTCAGCATATCCAATGGTACTATCAATACCACTGCCCAACCCGCATTATTAGCCTCTATCTGGTACTTGTGTGTATTATAGTTGTACACAATACTAGCATTCCTAGCGCGTATCTGCTCCGCACTATAACCATAATTACCACTACTAATATCCCTGTCTGCCACCACATAATTACCACCCGCATCTTTTACAATATCAAATACTAGATATCCCACATCTGTACATGTAGCATTCAATGGCTTGACAGACACATCTAGTGCGAATGCCGCACTCTTATTTAGGTCAAAACCTACAATAAATGGGTCCTTGAAAGCATCAATCTTTTGGTCACCATCTTTCTTTGCTATCTTCATATCCGTAATGCCCGGAATATCCTTGCGGTACGCATCTACACTGCCTTGGCTAGCCTCTGCAATAGTTATTTCGTTTACCAATGTCTGAGGCTCTACATTTACCGTAATACGCTTCTCAAACAATCTCTTGTAGTCCTCTTGTCTAACCATTACTACATAAGAGCCACCACTACTATTATCACCCAATTTTGTGGTATCAAATCCTAGTGTAACACTGCTACCTGTGTACTTTCCACCCACAGGTGCTGTACCCATACTAATTGTACCAAATTTCTTTGCATCCTCTATTATTGTCCACTCAGCATTACTACTATTGATAGTAGCATTGCTAGGCTCTACCTTGACTGTTACCAATTTTTCTGATGTAGCCTGCAAATACACATACTGCGTAGCGTCACCCTTACGCCAATCCAGTTTCACACTCTCTTGACTCACGGTTAGTTTTTCGATAGGTACAAATACATTAACCTCAAATGCCAGCGTCACTGTCTTGCTAGTCAATTCCCTGACATTGTCATTCCATTGCACTAGATAATAACTAAATGTCACACCTAGTACTGCATTGCTGAGTTGTCCAGACAAATTAGGTTTACTCTCTACCCAGAATGTCTTGTTTGTCTCACGACTCAGCACAGCCGTACTCTCACTATTGGTGTTAGTAGTATTAATAGTGTATTGTGCATCTTGTGGCCCAATCTGCAATAGCACTTTTGCCCTGCTACGGTCTTTCATGTAGAAGCCCATTCTATTATCTCCACCCACATACTGCTCTCCCACACTGTCTTGATACTCATTAGGCAATACAATCCTAGCAGTAGTCTCATCCACTGCACATACCACTCTCACGGTTAGCAAATATCTCACTCCCGTGTCAGCCACAAATTGTACTTGATATATACCTACCTTTTGAGCCACTATCTCAAATACCGCATCATCTGTACACTCTACCGCTAGTCCATCAGAGAGCAAATTGTCTAGGTACACATTAGCCCTGCTATTTATACCATCCTTTTTGGCAGCAGCAGGCCTTACATTCAATGCTATAGTAGCCCTGCCCATATCCGCATCGCCTAATTGTAGCATCAATGTGCCATCGTGTAGCATTTCTGCTGTCTCATCACTAGGCAAAATCTCCTCTATACCCTGCTCCAAGGATAATATCAAATTCCTAGTAATAGGCTTCATATTAGGATTACTCTCTGCCTGCACCAATACTAGCTTTAATCCCACTTTTCCTAGTATCAATCCCGTATTGCTCAGCACTATACTCTCTGGTGTGGTATTGAGTATCACATATGGTGTGCCGTCCTGCTCGTTTACTTGCCAAATCGCTTCGTTTTGGTTGTAGCCATACTCCAGCACAAATGTCTGCAATATCCTCTGCATACGCAATTGGTCATCGCTCAACGCATCCGCATTATCTACGCGGATTTTCTCCAATTCATCCTCGTCAAAACTACACTTGCTTAGGTCCAATTCTATCCTAATATCGTCTATGTCCTCAGCGACAGGAGATAATGCGACAGATAATACCTTTTTGTCAATTCTGTATTTATCAGAATAATTTAGCCTAATTTCACCCTCTACATTCACGCCATTCTCACTAACCACTATGGCCTGAGGGTACTCCACTACACTTACCGCTATCTCTTTTCTAATCTCAGGTGCATTGTCTATGCCATGTACCTTAGTTACCACCACCACACTCACTGTTTGGTCCGCTTTTGTTCTCTCTAACCCCATTAGCGTAAAGGTATTGTCCACATTGTTTACAACAATATCCAATATGTTTCCCTTGACACCCGCACTAGTCTCAATAGCCATATCAATCACAGTGCCAAATTTGTCACGCACAGAATATTTGTGTTGGTTAGGATTAATCACTACCCCCATACCCTCATCATAAGATTGACCATTGATGACCAATTCTACACTGCGGACATCCTCACCCGGCTCTAGTCCCAATACACCAGCCAAAACATTCTCTACTACAATACTCTGCTCCGTAATAGGTGTGTATACCATAGCCTCAAATTCTGCCACCAACGCATCAGGCAACAAATTACCCTCCGCATCCACACTATCCACAGGATAACACTTGACTGCCAGCGTATTACCTACAGGTGCGTTGTCTATAAAAAACTTGTCCCCACTCTTGTACTTTTGTGTGTACCCCGCTATCTCAAATATGCATTCCGGCATAGTCGCTCCCGCAGGATAAAATGTCACAAAATTCTCCGCCTTCAATACATAATTGTCGTCATTCATAGGTATGCCCAGCACACCACTCTTTACCTCCATACTAGCCACAGGCTTCACTACCGTGACCTTGACCTCGTCCATAATCTTGTCATTCTCTACACTAGTAGCACTAATGGTCACAAAACTATTTGGATTGGTTATCTCCAACGCAGTCAGCTCTACATAACTCACACCATTGTCTACCCAATCCCTAATAGCTACCCTGCTAGCATCCGTGGTTTCCCAGATAATCCCCGTGTCCATTCCCGACTTGAGATTACTTATCTCCGCAGACAACACAACCTTTGTACTGCTCGCACTACTTAGGTCCAGCGTAATATGTTTTGTGCCTTGCACATTACCAAACTCCGCTCCACTAATATTCATCGCCATATCAGCATAAGGGTCATTACAAGCACACAGTCCAAATGTCCCCATCACAATCATCACAAAAACTACCAATAATTTGCTAATTTTTTTTGTCATATTACACACTCCTACTTTTATTGTGCGAATTTTATCAAAATTTATTTAATCTTGTAATAATTAATTATATTCAATTTTTCCCCGCAAGTCAAACAAAAAGATAATATATATTATATTATCTTGTTATTTTTTTAATATTTTTTCACTATTTTTTATTCATCCAAAATATTTATATAATTTTTATTTAATAATGCTTTCAATTTCTTTTTAGTATTATTATCAATCACCATATCGCGATGACCAAAAAAACTCATAATTTTAGTTAACGATACATTCACAATGCTATTTTAACACAACACAACCGACTTGTCAATACATTCACAGGTTGTGAATGCATTCACAACATAAAAATTCATATATTGTTACACTTTTTGTATTCAAAACATTACAAAAGGAAACACTTATTTTATGAAATTACACCAAGCCATTAGCGAACGCATTCTACAATATTGCAAAGAACGCAACATCACCCCCAACAAACTCTGCACAATGTCAGGAGTAATACAATCCACCGTAAATAGCATTTTTTCCGGCAGAAGTCAAAATCCCAAACTCGCCACCATTCAATACCTCTGTGACGGGTTAGGTATTACCTTATCCCAATTTTTTGATAGTCCACTTTTTCTAGACTTAGACGACTAATCCCTCTGCTTTCAATACAACATACTAATCATTATTTTGAGATTGTAGCATATATTTATTGTAATTCTTTATTTATCTTCGCCCCCCCAAAAAAACTTTTATTTTTTGCTAATTATTTATTTTCAACAAAA
>JAFVZD010000141.1 GCA_017508345.1 Clostridia bacterium
CTACTATGTAAATTACACATAGTAACCTCTTTTGTAAAGAATGTGTTGTATATTTTATTTTAGGCATATTATCCCCCAAAAATTCTAGAGAAAAATGCACAAATCTTGTCCCACACACTGCTAGATGGCTGCGGTTTTGGTACAGGCTTGCTCACACCACTTACCTTGTCCATGCTACCCATATTTTGTCCATTCATATCAGCACCTGTATTGTTGATATAACCACTCTCATCCGCCAATTCCCCTCTCTCTACCGCTATCTCCGTAATAGTAGCATTACTACCCGCAGATTGTCCTACATTCAATGCGGTCATAGTTATAGCACTACCCAACATCACCACGCAACATATTCCCGTGACTAGCCACAATTTCATACGCTTGCCCAATCCTGATTTTGCAGGTTTGATAGGCATATCACTATAGCTATTTACTTCTAGCGTAGGTGCTATGGTAGGTATATCCACTATATCATTGTATGTAGTCATCTTTTTGGGTGCCGACTTGGTCTCAAAAGGATTCTTCATCGGCTTACGCTTCTCTTGAGATACCTCTTTTTGTGCTTGTTGTGGTTCCACTTCTCTCAGACTAGCCAGTTTGTCGCGAGACGCAAAATACTGTCCTACATTTAGATCCGAATACACTTTCTCTATATTATCTGTATTATGCGAGGTGCTAAATCTCTTGATGACAGCATCATTGCTATTCAAGCTCTTTTCTACTTGAATATCTTCCTCCGCCACCTTGGTGTCTACTACATCCTCCATTAGATTAGTCCTAGCCATATATTATACTCCCTTTTTTTACTATTTATTACTTATAACTTTTCTATTATCCTCAATTTTGCACTATGCGATCTGCTGTTGACCTTCAATTCCTCCTCTGTCGCCACTATCGGTTTCTTTGTTATTATTCTAGCCTCTCTCTTGTGATTACATATACATATCGGCAATTTCTTGTCACATACACAATCACTAGATAGATAATTGTAAGCCTGCTTTACTATTTTATCCTCCAATGAATGGAATGTCATTATACATAGTCTTCCACCCGGCTTTAACCTGCGTACCATCTTAATTATACATTCATATAGTTCATCTAGTTCCCCATTCACTTCTATTCTTAATGCCTGGAATACCCTCTTGGCAGGATGGCCAGACTTGACATTATTGAATGGCACACTTCGCTCAATTATCTTTACTAATTGCAATGTAGTGTCTATGGGACTACCCAGCCTACTCTTGACTATCGCACTGGCTATTCGCTTGCTATATGGCTCCTCTCCGTATTTGCTAAAAATATCCACCAAATCCTCTTGACTATACTCATTGATTACATCCCACGCAGTCTTGCCTCTTGTAGTATCCATTCGCATATCCAGCGGGGCATCGTGCATGTAGCTAAATCCCCTCTCGCCAGTGTCTATCTGGTATGAGCTAACCCCTAGGTCCAGCAATATTCCATCTACTTTCTGAACCCATAGATTATCCAACTCTACATCAAATTGCTTGAAATCATTATGTACTATTGTCACCCTGTCCGCATAATCACTCAATTTTTTGGTGCTGTACTCAATAGCAGTGGTATCTTTGTCAAATGCCACCAGTCTACCCGTCTTCAATCGTTTGACTATCTC
>JAFVZD010000142.1 GCA_017508345.1 Clostridia bacterium
AACATGCTCATCCACTTGGTACTCTGGATTGACATACTCTGGGTATTGATTCACAATCTCATCAAAAACCAAATGTTGTACGGCATCTTTGTTTTGTAACTGTACATCCATACCGTACTCTATAAACTTTCTCATAGCAAAGTTGTACGCCACCCATGTGCCAGCCACACCCAATGCACCAGCCCCCAATGCCTTGATTCTATCCGCCTTGGTCATCATCTTTTTGGCAGTCTTTTCGGTATTCTTTTTGGCACGTTTCTTTAATACAGACACCACTTGATTGGCAACCCATTCTTGGTCCTCTTGGCTAGCGGTCTCTACTAGCACAACTTGGTCCTCTTGCACAAATTCTGCATCTTGTTGAATTTTATCCTTTTTCTTTCTCAATTGCATAATTAAATTCCTCCTCTTATCATAGTCCCGGACAAATATTGGTAGCATAGAGTAATTTCTATAACTGTTGCTATGATAACATATTTTTTTACCTTTTTCAATAGATTGACATAATTTTGATACGCAGATTGCACTAATTTTATTTAATCTCACGATAATACAACACACCCCACCCACTATAATTACAATTATTCAGCACTTATTAAAGTATTTAGGTTGGGTATATTTACAAAAAAAAAATAGCCATATAGCAATAATGCTACACGGCTACCGTAGATAGGTTAGTGTCTGGATTTTAGTATTTTCTTTTCTATCAATGCTACTACAAAATACATAATGCTAGCCAACACACATAGCACAAAGGTACTAGCCATTACTAGGTCTAGCTGGAATACTTGACTGCCATATACAATCAAGTAACCCAATCCCGCACTACTTACTAGGTATTCTCCCATAATAGTACCTACCCAACTCAAACCCACATTAATCTTTAATACAGATATGAATTGAGGTATACTACTAGGCAACACTAGTTTGGTGAGTATCTGCCACGTATTGGCACCCATACTCCGCATTAACATAATCTTGTCTTGGTCACATTCTCGAAAAGCATTAAGCATAGATATGATAGTGACTATTATCAGTAACAGCACACAAATTGTCACAATACTCTGTATGCCTGCACCTACCCAAATAATTATAATTGGACCTAGTGCAATCTTTGGTAGACTATTGAGTACTACTATATACGGGTCTAGTATTTTTCGTAGCCTCTCACTCCACCAAAGTAGTATAGCAATCAGCGTACCCAATATTGTGGCTATGGCAAAGCCCAGAATGGTCTCATACAAGGTAATAGCGGTATGATACAATAGGTCGCCATTGGCAATCAATGCACCCAACGTATTCACAATCCTGCTAGGACTGCTCATAATAAAGGTGTTGATTACGCCGAAGTACCCCAGTACCTCCCATAATACAATGATACCAATCAGTATGGAAATTTGCCATACACGTACCACTATTTTTTCTCGCTTGTGCTTTTGCAAATAATCCCTATGTTCGGGCGAGTAGTCTAGTTTATTCACCTTCCAACTCCTTCCAAATCTTTGCTTGTAGTTTACCAAAATCCTTTTGTTTTTTGCGTAGGCTAGGTGGCTCGTTTTTGTCTAGATTTACCTCTATGACACTCCTAATGGTAGCAGGTCTAGGACCTAATACCACAATTTTATCCGCCATAGTAATTGCTTCACTGATATCATGAGTAACTAGAATAGATGTAATGCGTTCATTACGAATTATCCCACTCACATCATCAATCACGTGTTGTCTAGTCTGATAATCCAACGCCCCAAAGGGTTCATCCAACAACAATAGTTTAGGATTCATCACTAGCGTGCGTATCAGTGCTACACGTTGCCTCATACCACCGCTGAGTTCGTGAGGGTATTTGTGAGCAAAATCGCTGAGCCCATATTTATTGAGTAACGTAGTTACCTTTTGCCTAGACTCTGGCGTAATCTTGCCCCCAATCTCCAATCCCAATTCTACATTTTGCTGGATTGTTCGCCAGCCAAATAAATGGTCTCGCTGAAACATATATCCTATGTCACGATTGGTGCCAGTAATCTCTTGATTATCTAGCAGTATTTGCCCGCTACTAGGTTTGAGTATCCCCGCAATCAGTGATAATATTGTAGTCTTGCCACAACCACT
>JAFVZD010000143.1 GCA_017508345.1 Clostridia bacterium
CCCCTGTATCCGAGACTTGGACCCAAGGCTCTGCTAGTGGCTGGTATGGTAGCGACAATAATTATGTATATTATACCCATACTGAGGCTACTGCTTGGCAGTGTCAAATTGTAGACCAGATGCCCGTGATATCATATTCTGCAGTAGTGAATGGCAATACCCAATTGCCTACCTTCCACTGCAATGTAGCAGTCAAGGCACCACCTACTACACAAATCACCAATAACATCTATGATGGTATTGATGAAGATAACGAGAATTCTAGCTATATGCTGAATGGTTGCAATTGTGTCAAATTCAATTTTTCATTATTGTGCGTGCAAGCATAATTTAGCAAAATTTATGCCAAATTGCTTGATTTTACATTCATTTAATAGTATCATTAAATAAGGAGAATGGAGTATGCAAAAAACCAATACCAAGGCCATGACCACCCTAATAATAGTGCTTTCTGTCATTTTAGCAATTAGCCTCAGTGTCACACTCGTGCTGGCATACTTTACTGCTACCCGCAGCGCATACACCACCATCAGATTTGATAAAGGTATCAATCTAGATGTGAGCAATATTGCAAAAGATGATCAGGGTAACTATGTTTGGCTGACCAACAAGACACAAAAGAATTCGGATGATACTACATACAATCCTAATGTAGCCGGCGGATCCGAATTGGTACAATTGTACCCTATAGAGGTTACCGCCAGAGGTGCAGATGCATATGTGGCTATCAAGCCTAGTATTGTAGGTAGTGAGGGGGCTCCGGATGCAGATTTTCAGATGGCATCAGATTGGGCACCTATTGGTAATACAGGTTGGTTTGTGTACAAATATGTGGATGCACAGAATATATCCAAAATGACAATGGATATACCTACATTAGCAGTACAAGCTACTACTATTGGTAACACTGCCAGTATGAATGCGTACATTGATGCTACTTATAATTGTACCGTGCTGGTTGTTGCATCCGACACTATCCCAGGCTTGGAGGCTACTATTGCACTCCGTGACACCTCTAACCAAGATATAGATATCAATGGTGATGCTGTCAATGGTGTCAATACTAATACCAATTAGTATAGATTTATTCAAAAACATAGCAAGTGCTATGTTTTTTTATTGTTATTTGTTTGCAATTTGTATTTTATTTAGTTATAATATAGATAATAAATATTAGGAGGTGCTGAGCTATGCCAAAGAAAGGTGCTAGTCTGCTATGGCCAATGGTTGTGGTCACATTGCTAATTGTGTCTACTTGTACTACCATAGTGTACGCATACTTCAATACCGATACTCTCGCATCCACTACCATCAAATTTAATGGTGGAGTAGCATTGACTATCCAAGCCAAAGATTATGATACTAGCGGTAGTACTGGTCTCAGTATCAGCAATGGCGAATATGGTCAATGGTTGCGTAAGATTGATAATGAGACTACTTGGGGTGACAATACCAATGCCACATCCAGCCTGACTATGTCTGGTCTCCGAGTGTCTCCACGCGATAGCTCCGAGCCTGTGTATGTGAGAACTATGGTGGTGATTACCATAACTTACACCAGTGCTACTGCACCTAGCATTCCTGATATTCCTTTTGTACAATCATCCCAAATCACATCTACATTGTCCCAAGATAATTGCACTACCAAGGAATGGGCAATGATATCCGGTCTAAATACAGACAACGCAATATCCAAGATAGGTATAGCTATTACCGAATTGCCTACCACACCAAATGTATTTACTGATATACTAGATGACTATAATATTTGGGTAGCAGATAACACTAGCTCCAATGATGCTTGGCAGGGTGCCACCATCTCCGCAATGATTATGATTACCGCTAGTACAGAAAATAGTATGGAGGCATGGAATCTGGCTAGCCAAGATGCCACATACTCATTCACACTATAATAATTACACTCTGCATAGCAGGGTGTTTTTTGTCAAAAATTATCTTAACAAATAAAAAAAGCCCCCAAATCAAGGGAACTCTACACTGGTGACCCCAGCGGGACTCGAACCCGCGTTACCACCGTGAAAGGGTGATGTCTTAACCGCTTGACCATGGGGCCATATGGTAGCGGCGAATGGATTCGAACCATCGACCTATCGGGTATGAACCGATCGCTATAACCAGCTAAGCTACGCCGCCATATGATTTCTAGTTTAGCATATATCCAATGCTTTGTCAATAAAAAACATCAAACTTATTTTACTAATTTTGAGTTAATTATAATTTGGGGAGTTATGTAATCTGTTAAAATTATCAATTTATATACTTATTTGTTACCCAAGCAGTTTACAAAACATCACACTTGTGATACAATACTATACGGAGGATTATATTATGCAAAAAGGTCTACTTATTACATTCGAGGGTGGAGAAGGTTGTGGCAAATCCACACAGAGCAACGCATTTTGTGAGTACCTAACCACTATGGGCTACTCCGTATTACACTTGCGTGAGCCCGGTGGTACTGGGATATCAGAGGATATTCGCAAATTGGTAAAAGACCCCAAATATAGTGACAAATGTGACGAAACAGAATTGTTGTTATTTGAGGCATCTAGGGCAGAGCTGTGTCGCAAGTGTATCCGTCCCGCACTAGATAATGGGCAAATAGTAGTGGTGGATAGATTTACCGATTCCACACTCGCTTACCAAGGTTATGGCAGAGGTATGGATCTAGAGGTCATCAATACTCTCAATCACTTTGCCACTGCAGGACTCACACCCGATCTTACCTTTTATCTGCGTATGTCACCACAGTCCGCATTTAGACGCAAAGGCGGTAGAGATGATGATGCTATGGAGTTGTTGCCTATGCAATTTCACGATCGCGTGCTAGAGGGATTCGACACAATAGCCAGAGATAACCCAGAGCGAGTTGTGACTATTGATAGTTCTTTAGCAATATCCAGTGTTACTAGCACTATTACCAATACTTTTGAGGAGCGTTATGGACAACTTATCAAAATTTAAAAAAATGCCACTATATCTAGATATTACCAACAATCGTGCTATGCATAGCATTATGCTGGTTAGCCCAGACCAAGACATCCTAGACCAATTTACCCAAAACATTGCTATGACTATGTTTTGTGATGCCGATAATAGACCATGTGGTACATGTGCCAACTGCCAAAAGATTTTACACCACAATTGTGTAGATATCCTAGAGTACCCTAGACGCGATAGTATAATCAAGCGAGATGACCTAGAGGAGATAGTGTCTAGCGTCATAGAGACACCATATGAGTCCGACATCAAGATATATATATTACGCAATATGTCTAGTATGGATAGGAGTATGCAAAATAAACTACTAGTATCTCTAGAAGAACCCCCACACAACACTTACTTTATACTCCAAGTCACCAACGAGAGTCAGGTTTTGCCCACTATCAAATCGCGTTGTCGCAAGATTTATCTACCCAACTATACTTGTGAAGAATTGCGTAATATCCTAGACCGAACTAATGCTACTGAGGAGGCTATTACCTTTTGTAATGGCTCTTTGGCTGTAGCCAATTCACTATTATCCAACAATAACTTTTTGAGCAATGTCCAACTAGTATTAGACATCTTACTTAATTACCGCAAATCTACTGATACACTATTGTACTCATCTAAATTGTATGACTGCAAAGACGATTTTTTGGATATACTCAACATTTATCTACGCTTGCTCCAAGACTCCAACTATGTCCGTTTGGGGTTGACTAATTTGCTATACTCTGACCGCTATGTTCCCGAATTGTCTCGTATCGCTAGAGAATTTAGCGTGGATGCTATATCCAATATGGTGGAGAGGGCAGTATTGTTGAGAGAGAAATTAGACAGAAATTGCAACTACAACGCATTAATAGATTCATTCCTATTAGGGATATTGGAGGTGAGACACTTTTGTCCAATCAAATAACAATTACTATTGATAATCAAGGTAGACGCTACTACACTACTTTGCCTGACTCTACGCAAATTGAGCCCGGTATAAATATCATTGTAGAGCGTGACAACACCTTGGAATTCGCTACTTGTGTCGCTATGGGTATCCAATCTTGCCGTAGTGGTGACGAATACAAATTTTTACGCATAGCCACACCTAGTGATATCACCAAGCATAATGAATTATTGCAAAAGGCTAACGAGAACAAAATCAAGGTACAAAAAAAAGTTGACCAATACAACCTGCAACTAAAATTAATCAGTGTGAATACTTCATTCGATGGCTCCAAATTGCTGGTCATTTATACTGCAGAAGAACGCGTGGACTTTCGTGCGTTGGTTAGAGATTTGGCTAGCCTATTTCACACACGCATCGAGATGCGTCAAATCTCCGAGCGTGAGGCTACCGCAATTATTGGTGGAGTAGGTACATGTGGGCTAGAATTCTGCTGTGCCAAACATATTAGGATGCCCAATGAGGTGGGTATCAAGATGGCCAAGACCCAAGGTCTAGCACTCAATCCTACCAAGATTAATGGTACATGTGGCAAATTACTCTGTTGCCTACAATATGAGTATGATGACTACAAGCGTGTCCAAGATTCTATGCCAAAATTAGGCGAAACTATCTCCACTCCCGATGGTAGCGGACTAGTAGTATATCACGATTTGTTTAACGAAATGGTAGCAGTCAAAATCACAAAAGACGATCAAGACTGCGTGATTAAATATACATTACAACAATTAGGAAAAGATAAAGATGATAGGTAAAGTTTATTTTGTTGGTACACCTATTGGCAATTTGGATGATATTACTGTTCGTGCTATACATACCTTGCGTGAGGTGGATATGATTGCTTGCGAAGATACCCGACATTCTAGTATCTTGCTCCATGCTCTAGATATCCACAAACCTACATTTAGTTATCACAAGTTCAACGAGAATCAATGCAGTACCAAGATATTGGATCTAGTCAATCTTGGCAAGAATGTAGCAGTCATCAGTGATGCGGGTATGCCGGGTATTAGTGACCC
>JAFVZD010000144.1 GCA_017508345.1 Clostridia bacterium
ACATTATCCACACCACTCATACCTTGGTAATTGTATCTATATGTACCCACCGAATTATCTGGTGCATTACCAAAGAAACTATATACCACATCTCCTACAGTAGTAATACCACCCACATCATTGCCTTGTGCACTGACTGCACCAATGCTATATGTATTCATCACAATACTTGATATACCAGCGATACCACCTACATAATTTTCACCCAGCACCGCACCTATATTATAACAATCTCTAATAGTACTAGTCCCCACACTAGCACCTACCAATCCACCTACATTTATACCACCAGAAATTGCACATTCACTATAACAATTCCTAACCATTGATTCCCCATCCATATATCCTACAATACTACCAGCATTATTTACATTAGTTGTCCAATTCGAATTAATTATTCCCAAGTTTTCCACTCTTCCTGCACCAGACAGATACCCTATCACACCTGGCAAACCTGTGGAAAATTCTGACAAATTGCTAATAGTATATCCGTTACCATCTAGCACACCACAAAAAGCCAAATTACTAGCATCATCAACTTCTACAAATCTACCAATAGGTGCCCACACTGTTACTCTGCTCATATCAATATTATTCTGTAATTCAAAGTATATATTTTCGCAATTATTACCACTAGCCACCTGCTCACTAATATTCTTTAAGTCTTGTGGTGTTTTCACCTGATATGGATTAGCCTGTGTACCCGCTCCATCCATACTAAATGACATCTTTGCAGGATTACTCACTATATCACTGGCGCTTGATTGAATGATTTCCCCATACTTATCAATTATTGGTAATAATATATTCATCGCTGGCACAATTGCCATATTGCTATCCGTATTGGTTACATTGAGTATGCCTCTGTGATTTAGATACGCACCTTGTGAATCCTGTGTAGTAGAACGCAACCACATACCATTAGTATAAGATTTATTGGTAGTAGGCACATTCCATAGCCCCGCATTTATATCTCCATTTTGAGTTGTTTCAATGTCAAAACTATTCACTCTCTCACTTGGATTTGTAGCACCAGTGTCAGCTACATTAGCCACAAATCCACCTATCTCGTACGCACTAGGCAACCATATTTTTTTGCCAAACACTACATCATTATTAGATACAATTTGCCTGTTTTCGGCTAATAGCGGTATATTCTGCATTCCATCACGCTGATACAGTACATCTATATCTCCACTCTGGATAATACTACTATCCAGTTTGTCATATCCTACTGTAGCCAACAAATTAGGATAAAATACATTCTCTAGATACTCTTGTGCTTGCGTCGCATTACTAGCCTCACCTACACTCTGCAATGCCAGAATAGTTACAATATTACCATGCCTAAATGTCACCATCCAATCCACATTGCCTAGCCTAATTTTGTTAGTAGCCATCCTATTATTACACAACGCTATATCATCACCAATTGCGTCAATCTGCATAGTTAGATCATACAATTCATCCTTGTTCCAACCATTCTGATTCAATATGGGCGATTGAGCCAAAGTACTAGTATTACTGCCACTATCTCCATCCTTGTTTGTGCCCCAAAACACACCCGCCAATACAAAAAAGACACACACTACCATCGTTAGAATGAGCCCAATTGTTTTGTACAAATTATGAGTCAGCACATATTTTTTACTCATAAAATTCCTCCAATTTTTACTCTGCAATACAATGCCCGTAAAATATCTATCACTCACTAATTAGTTTGTGAAATTATATCAAAAATTACACTCAAATTTGCTAATTATTGTCCTTCATCTAGATATGTCGCCATTACATCAGCGGTGTGGAATATTAATGCAGTAGGGAACTTGTAGAATGCATCACTCAAACTATAGCTACCTCCACGCACACGAGTGTCAAATCCACCCATATGCCAGTTGATTGCCATTGCCTCTTCTCTAGTTAGCCTCAAGAATCCATTGATAATATACACAGATTTTTCACCATGACCATATGGCAATTGATCATCCACTACAAATACAGGTTTTTGTACCCACTCACCATCTACCTTGGTATTCCTATACTCTACCTTATAATAATTAATCTTGCATACATCATGCAAGAGCGCTATAATAGTCGCACTCTCTAGACTGATCACATCTTGCCAATCCTTGCCATATTCCATCTCCAATAATTGCAAATATCTATTATATGCTTTTAGACTATGGTCACACAAACCGCCCTCTACCGCAGAATGAAACTTGGTACTAGCAGGTGCTACAAAAAAATCACTCTTACTAATCCAATCCACCAATTCCTCTATTCCCGGCCTCTTGATATTCTGCTTTATCAATTGCAAATACATCTTTTTGTTTTCTTCAATCATGTTTCTCTCCAACAATATGTTTTATACTAAATTGTATCTAATCTAAA
>JAFVZD010000145.1 GCA_017508345.1 Clostridia bacterium
GTATTAGTTATATCCAAGAACCCTTTGTGTCCATGCATATCTATACACCACCTGAATATGTGGGTGCAATAATGGAATTATGTCAGAATCGTCGTGGTGAGAATGCCAATGTAGAATACCTAGATAGCAATCGTGTACGACTAGACTATGATATGCCACTAAATGAGGTAATCTATGACTTTTTTGACAATATCAAGAGCAAGACCAAGGGATATGCTAGCATGGATTACGAGATTAGTGAATACAAGACTAGCAAATTGGTCAAATTGGATATCTTGCTAAAAGGCGAAGTATGTGATGCTCTGAGTATTATTGTGCACACAGACAAAGCCTATGACCGTGGTAAGATTATAGCAGAGAAACTCAAGAATGTAATACCTAGACAAATGTTTGAGGTGCCAATACAGGCAGCTGTGGGTGGCAAGATTATAGCCCGCGAGACAGTCAAGGCATTGCGCAAAGATGTACTCAGCAAGTGCTATGGTGGAGATGTTACTCGCAAACGCAAGTTGCTAGAGAAACAAAAAGAAGGTAAAAAGAAAATGCGTACCCTAGGCTCTGTCCAAGTACCTAGTGATGCATTTGTTTCTATACTAAAGATAGATTAGAGGTGTATATGCAACGCATATTAAATTCCACTTTTGATACAGACAAATCAATGTCTCTATATATTCACATCCCCTTTTGTGTTAGTAAATGTGCCTATTGTGATTTCTGCTCCTTTGTGACAGATAGACAAGTACATCAAGACTACCTCCAAGCATTACACACCGAGATTGACACTAGAGGAGAGCAATTCTCTGGATACAAAATCACCACTATATACATTGGTGGTGGCACTCCATCCATTCTGACCGGTGAGGATATAACCCAATTGTTGGCACACATACACCAGGCTTTTGATACATCCATATGCGATAGTATCACTATTGAGGCTAACCCCAATTCCTTTACTGCCGAATTTGCCGATAGCCTAATATCTGCGGGTGTCAACCGTATCAGTTTTGGATTACAGTCCGCCAAGAATAGGATACTCCGTGTACTCAAGCGTCCACACCGCTATCAGGATTTTGAAAAAGCCGTGCAAATAGCACACCAGGCGGGGTTCCGTGATATCAACGCAGATATATTGCTAGCTGTACCCAATCAGTATATGGTAGATATTAGATTCACCATTTACAAATTGAGTGAATTACCTGTGACACATATATCAGCATACGGACTAATATTAGAGCCCGGTACACCTATGACACAGAGTATAGAATCTGGTGAATTGGTACCTGTATCTGAGAAACTAGCAGTCAAGATGTATGATTATGCATATCAATTGCTAGACAAACTGGGATTCAAATGCTATGAGATTAGTAATTTTGCCAAACCCGGCTATGAGAGCAGACACAACCTCAATTATTGGAATCGTGGTCAATACTTAGGGTTAGGGCTCAATAGTCACTCTTTTGTGAATGGTTATCATTGGCAGAATACCTGCTCGCTAGATGAATATTTGGTCAATCCTACCGATAATATCATAGATGTAGAGTTACAGACTCAGCATTCTGCTAGACTTGAGACTATTATGTTAGCACTCCGCTTAGAACGCGGATTAAATATAGCGGATTTTGATAGCAAATTTAATGCTAACTTCATCCAAGAATATCAGCATGTACTCCAACCACTAATAGAGCAGGGGCTAGTAATTATCCAAGACAACCACCTGCGAGTACTAGATCACAACTTGTCCAATTCTATTATATCTATGTTCGCATGAGTAATTTTTGAATTTTTACACAATATACCACTATGAAAAAGCAAACTTTTTTATGTGGTATTTTTATTTTGACTATAGGCACATTACTTGCAAAATTTATAGGTGCAATCTACCGCATACCTCTCACTTGGTTATTAGGTGTACAAGGTCTAGGGATATATCAATTAGTTTATCCTATGTTTTCCTTATTACTCATTTTGTCCTCTACCGGTGCCCCTACCGCTATCAGTGCTATGGTATCTCAGCGTATCAAGGTGGGTAAATACCTAGAAGCACGCAAAATATTCCGCATCAGTTTGATTAGTCTATTTGTCATAGGTGTAATATTTGCTATATTTTTGTTCGCTATGAGTGATGTTTTGGCTAATATCCAAGGCAATGCCCTAGCCAGAATGCCTTATATGACTATTGCATTAGCAATTCCACTAGTCAGTATCCTCAGTGCATATCGTGGATATTACCAAGGATGTCAAAATATGGTCCCTACTTCGCTTAGTCAAGTAGTAGAGCAGTTGGGGAAACTCGTTTTGGGACTAATTTTTGCTAATATGCTTTTGCCATATGGTATCCAATATGGTGTAGTAGGTGCTTTTTTGGGCGTAGTAGGTGGCGAGGTCTTAGCTGTATTGACCACAATAGTTTATCACCGCATTATCCAAAAGAAACATTTTAGTCCTAGCCAAATCACAGATGACAATATTATTCCTACACGAGTATTAATTGTCGAATTACTCAAACGCAGTACACCAATTATTATTGCATCTATGGCTTTACCTTTGCTACAAGTGCTAGATAGTTTCTTGGTGCCCAATTTGTTAACAATGTCAGGTTTCACCATAGAGCAATCCACCGTGATGTGGGGTATATATTCTGGTATGGTCACCAGCATTATCAATATGCCTATCGTACTAACACTCTCTATTGCTACTAGTATTGTACCTGAGATGAGTTCGGTAGAACACAAATTGGATTTGCAAAAAGTACAAAATTCTTTCCTGCTTACTCTGAATATCGCTTTGCCCAGTATGTTGGGTATACTCATACTCGCACCTCAGATAATCAATTTTTTGTACGCAGATACACTATCTGATATAATATTAGATGAATTCGCACTATCTACCAATTTGCTGCTATTAGGTAGCATACTAATATTATTGACATCCATAATGCAGATACAGAATGCCACACTCCAGAGTATCAACCGCTCTTTTGTCCCACTACGCAACATAATGTTGGCAGGCATTCTCAAGGTTTCATTGACTATTTTGCTGGTTGTACTAGCAGATTTGAGT
The DNA here is from genome assembly GCA_017508345.1 of Clostridia bacterium. The sequence continues at coordinate 3,061 of JAFVZD010000145.1, forward strand.
ATCTATGGTGTAGTCCTCAGTAATATTTGCTTTTATCTAACTATTACCATACTCAATTTTGTATATATGCGAACAAAACTCCATGTCCGCAACACTTGGGGAAATACATTGCATAGCTTTTGTAGTAGTTGTGTAATGGGAGTAGTATTACTGATGAGCGTTTTTGCCTTTGCCAATTTTTCACTTTATTTGCGTTTGCCTATCCAAATACTATTAGGCGTCTTAGTGTATTTTGCTACATTGTTAGTACTATCTAGAGATGTATCTTTGGTGCAGTTTTTATCTAAGAGAACAAAGAGAGTTTACAAAAAATAA
>JAFVZD010000146.1 GCA_017508345.1 Clostridia bacterium
CCGTTCATTTGAGTGTAACTCAATCTGCATACTTTTTTGATAGTTCTGCTGGGAATATCGACCCAGTAGCACTCAAAAGCAGTGGTACTACCGCTACAAATTTAATTAATAATGTGAATTCCGCCACAAAAAGCGAATTTCCAGTTAACGCATATATTGATAATTTGGATACATATATGTTAGTGCTTACCTTTGGAGTAGCGAGTTCTCCCGGTACTAATTTTAGTGCGGACTTTTCACTAAATCTAGCATTTATGGCGGATGTACAGTATGATACAAATAACGAACATCTACTTACTGTCAGTCAGCCTATCAATCAATTGGATACATCTTGGTCCAAGGTAGGGTATAATGCTAGCCTCAATGCTCAGGCTACCAAAATAGAGACAAACTCTTTGACTGCTCTAAAAAATGCCTATGATAATCGTGATGCTAATGGTAATACGGGTAACAATCATATAATTGACGATTATGTGGATGCAGTTGTTTACAAGGATATTGATATTGTAAATATTGATATAGCGACTGGCGAAGTGATTGGTAAACTCAGTGATGTGAATTATCCATTTGAGTGGTATGGTGGAGCGGTCACCTTGCCTAGTGGAACAACACTTGCTAGCGGTAGAGTGCTCACTAAAAGTGAAACCTTTACGGTAGATTGTTACACATATTATCCTACTATGTATCTACGCCGCTGGATGGTGGGTAATATTCAATATATTACATTGAGCGACATATATTTCCCGGGTTCTACCAAGATTGATGCCTATTATACCGCTACATTTGAGAGTACTATTTTTAATCCTGATTACTCTGTTGCTACTAATTCATTAGGAAATATAATACCTCGTAGTTATAGTTATTGGTGGACTCCTTTATGTCAAGGTAGTACTGCTTTTTTGCAAACTTATTACAATTTTGGTTCATTAAGCGGTTCTACTGATAGTACTTATCAGTCTCAGTTCTTGACTTGGGCAAATAATCTCACTACGGACTGGCAGAATAATATTGTGTATAATCCAAATATGTCAAATTATATAATGACAAATGGTGTACAGGGAGAAAATTGGCACACTTTTATATATAATTTGCTTTATTTGGTAAAATACGCAGACAACAATAGTCAAAGTATGGTGGGATATGGTAATACATATACTTGTTCTCTGTATTATGCAAATGGTGTTACTATTACTACACCAGGTGGAACAATTATCACAGGCGGTTCTGATAGTAATACACGATACTCAGGAGAGCGCGGTGGTGGAGTAATAGGACTCAGGGGGGCAGCAGGTAATTCAGCGGGGGAAAGTGTTAATTTTAATAATGCAGGTATGGCCTATGGAGATCAATTATCAACTCCTATGTATTCTCAAGAATTTTTGACTTATTCTAATGGTACTAACCGTATGTTATTAGATGGATATGTGGGTAGTGACAAATACACTAGTGTATGGTGTCTTGGGCTATGTAATGCGTGGGGAAATATTTGGACTTGGGTCTTTGGTTCTGCTGTTTTATATGACGCTAGCACTAATAAAAGTTATGCATATTTTAATTTTGATGATTACGATCATTCTCGCGGGAATTATATAACTTCAAACGACACATCAGATTGGGAAACTAAAAATGAGTTGATGTTGAATAGTAAGTATACAAGGTTGACCTACAATGTCCCTAGTTTGAGTGGTTGGTACAGGAATATGGGAGTCAGTTTAGTTGATTCTACAAATGCGTTACAGAGTCTTATTGGTTTACCTACCGATGCATCAAGTTCTAATGCTGGTGAAAGTATAGGACTTTCGGATTATTACTGGGCTGCAAAAAATGAAAATGACTTGATGGGATTAATGCGTGGAGCAAATACCAATGATACTATCCAATCAGGAATACAGGCATTTTTGGGGAGTTTTTCTATTCTGTCCTATCAGTCTTTTCTAGGTTTTCGTTCTATGCTCATTAATTAATTTTCTTCTTAAATATATCAACAAAAAGCAGACAAAAATAAGTTTGCTTTTTTCTATTATATAAAAGGGAAAAAATAAAACCCTACCTAAGGCAGGGTGGAGTAGTGGTGGGAACAATTGGACTCGGACCAACGA
>JAFVZD010000147.1 GCA_017508345.1 Clostridia bacterium
ATCCATAGGAAGAATACTGAGTGTTATTTGATCCGTAACATTTACAGATGCACCGTTATCTAGTAATACTCCACCTCTAATGAGTGACACACTATAATAAGGTGAAGTATTGTATGTAATGGTGTAATCCACTAAGTCAAATTCTACATTTATGCTAATATCGCTAGCAGGCATAATAAATGTATTGTCTTGGATATCCACAGGATTGTCAAATTTATCCAAAACTAATACTTTCTTTGGTAGATAACCTGTATTAGGTGTGATACTAAATTCTACTGATTCCCCGTAATCTGCACTACTAGGTACGATGATAGAGCCATTCTCACACTGATGTGTAATCTGATATGATTGTGTAGATACAACTGCCTCAAATGTCACATCTTGGGTAATAACGCTATCTAATGTGATATTAGCATCCGTGGTGCAGAACCAACTTTGCAAGACATATCCCGGACAATTATAAGTAGGGATGGAGGCAATAGTGGAACCATGCTTGATACTCTGTACATCATTACCAGACATATATTCTGGCTGTGGTGCGACAAAAGTTACCGTGTATCTAGGTAATCTATAGTAAGCTACCAACACATTTTCTGCAGTATCAGTAATAGTAATGCTAAGATTATTAGACTGGTGGTCAGCATAAAAGTGATAGCCATCAATATCCTTTAATTCTATATCTATCTTTTGACCTAACTCAGCAGACAATGTCTGTGGCTCGCTATATAAAGAATATTGGTCATCTTGGGTATTTTCTACAAAATATTTTATAGTGTAATCATACAACACTGGTGACTCAGGTCCTTCGGGTAGGACTGGAGTCTCGGGCTGGGTAGGTGGAGTAACACCTTTTGTGAAGCATTGCAATGCTGGATTGTCATCTACAATAATCCAAATTTTATCAAAATCCCAAGCAGAAGCAAACTTTGTAGAGTACGCATTTTGGTCACTCAACCATGATAAATCTGTACTTTCTTGGGTAGGTATACTCAAACCACTACTAACTTTGCCCGCTAATGGATCTATATTTGAATAACATTGGATAATACTATCTTGGCAATAATTGTATGATACTATGCCTCCAAAATATTGCGAAACGGTATCAATATTACCTAAATTGATACAATTAGCTATGGTGCTATTACCATCATCTGTAGATAGTTTTTTACTGAGTTTACCAGCAATACCACCTACATATTTACTGGTACTGCTGATATTACCCTTGTTTATACAATTCTGGATACTACTCTTATTATTCATAACCGCACAAATACCAGCATCATACTGATTACCTGCAACTGTAGCCATATTGATACAATTCTGTATAACAGAAGTTCCATTCATGATACCTGCAAATCCTGCATTTTGTTGAGTAGGTGCTACAACACAACCACTCAGCATACATTCATTAATGCTAGCGGATGTCATTTGTCTAATCAAGGCATTGTTATTGTTGTCACTACCAAAAATTGCATCAGAAAAATTGATTTGCTCCAAACTGGCAGAATCTAGGTTATCAATAAAACAACCTTGATTAAGGTTGACTAGACCTTTGATAGTTTTGCCTTCACCATGAATTACACCTTGAAAATTAGATATGCAAAACTCATTGAATTGTGGTACCACCTGAGATACAACCAACTCGTTATTGCCATCCATTATATAGTAACCTTTTGGTGTGTTATTATAACCTGTACCATAATAATATAAATTACTCTCTGTGGTAATTTGGATAAAGCCTATATTGTGATAAGCCACAGAGATGTCATTGAATATTATATCATTTGTTAATTTATAATGTGCATTTATATATTTATGCAACGATGCATCTATATTTAATTCTTCTTCTATTAGATTTTTGTATTCATAAAAATCATCCGAACTAGATATTTGATAAGGGGATAATTCTGTGCCCTCACCTACGGGTGTGAATGTAGAATTAGCCGTAACAAAGCCTATATTACCGCCAAAAATCATCACTATAAATAATGCTAATATGTTGAAAACTTTTATTAATTTGCTCATACTCCGTTCCTCTAAATTTTAATTTTTATTCGAGTATCAACATAATTATACACTATTTTGCATAAAAAGTCAATATGTAATTTTTGAAAACTGCATATTTTATCAAAAATATGTATTTTTAATACTTTTTAGTAGCAATATTGGGCGGATAAAACAAAAAAATCATTGCGTAATGCAATGATTTTTTGATTAACCTTTGAGACCTAGTTTTGCAATTAGTGCTCTGTAAGCCTCCAAGTCTTTTTCTCTAAGGTACTTTAGTAAAGCACGGCGTTGTCCAACTAGCTTTAACAAACCACGACGAGTGTGGTTGTCCTTTGGGTGAGCCTTTAGGTGCTCGGTCAAGTGAGCAATCCTATCAGATAGCAATGCAACTTGAACCTCGGTAGAACCTGTATCTCCCTCTTTGCGTTGGAACTTAGCAATAATCTCTTGCTTTGTAGCCATATACAATCCCTCCATAATATATTTGCCCTAAACAAAGTAGTGAGTGGATTACTCTCATAACCTAGTATAGGGTATGTTCTAATATAACTCATTTTGTTTTAGTTGTAAAGACTTAAGTCAAAAAATTTTTTCTTTTTTTCCAAATATTCCTCTATACCTAGTATATATTGACCTACATCATAGGTATTGCGTTGCAAAACTCGCTCTTTGTGCAAGTTCTTGATAATGATATTCTGGGCATCTGTACCACACCCTATTATTGTGGAGATACCCTCCACGATATCTGTAATGTATTCACATTTTTTACCCGGTACAGTATAACCAATATTTTCTATACAAACATTATCAACTTCGCTATTGTAGACAAAATAAGGTTGGTAGCCCTTGGAAAGCATAAAATTGTAGATATTCTCTTGAATCTTACGCAGGTCTTTGATTTTATCCATATCTGTTAGAGGCAATTCCTCTGGATTGTGAGGACAATTGCGAGCGTAAATATCAATGTTGGTAGCTCCCATATCAATTGCGGATTGTAGACTCCTAGTGAGTTGCAATTCGTGTTCGTCTAGTAATCCTGCTACAAAACTGATGTTTATCTCAAAACCCATAGATGTTATCATGCGATATGTATTATAAAATTCCTTGAAGTCATATTTTCTACACAACTTTCGCATAGAGGTCATATTGAATGTGAGTGGGTTTAGGATTATGCGAGAAACATTGTATTTTTTGAGTAATTCTAGTTTTTCTTGTGTTACAAAATGCGGATGTTCTATCTCTACACTGGTCTCGGATATAGAGTATGCACTGAGTGCCAACAATTCTTCCATTTGTTGCAGATTTAGGGATAATAGATTACCTGTGTAACAAACAGCCTTGATGATATAGCATTTTTGCTTGATAATCTCTCTGGACAAGTCCACTTCTTTTTTGAGTGCGTCATAATAATAAATCATCAAATCTTCTGCCTCGTTTATTTGAGTCATAACTCGTTTACAGTTAAAACATCTACAAAAGCAGAATGGAATGTTGATACGCAACATGACTTCGTTGTCGTTACGCACAATATAGCCTTGCTCCTTGATTACGCGTGTAACTAGGTCAGACTTTTGTCTATTGTAATGGTAATCCAAAAACATCACATCTAGCAAATTATCTAGTGCGACTCCTTCATTTAGTATGCGTCTACCCTCTTGGGTAGGTAATTGTATTCTCAATCCTTTTGTCCACGGACATACAGAATAATCTTTCTTTAGTACGGGAGCTGTAGGAATTCTAAATCTTCCCATTGTAATCCTTCTTAGTAAGTTTTTAAAATTAATTCTAATTTGTTATAAAAAAATGAATTTTCCAATTTTGTTTGTGGCGCGTTGGTGATACTGATCTGGTAGTATCCGTATTCTTCGTTTACGGTAATTAGGCCTAGTTGCTTAAATGTCTCCACGCATGCCACAAATTGTATATAGTTGATGTCTTTTTGTACTTTTTTGAGTTTGTTAAAGTAGTTGTAATCGTCAAACGCAACGAGTTGCATTTTTGCCATCTTTTTGAATAGGTGAAAATATTCTCCAAATACCTTGCGTGTGATGTTTAAGCTCTTGAAAGGTGTGTATATAAATGGTGTGTTTTGTGGTATATAAATGGTAGCATCCGATTGTTTGTTAAAAAATGTAATGTATGATTCGTCCAGTACGCCATCTAGCAAAACGATTTGATTGTAATTACTAAAATCATTATTTAGGCTCGGACATAGACAAAGTGTATTATAACCATTTACATTGGATATATTGAGGTACTCGTGGCATATTATAATTTTGTCAAACTCATTGTTTTCTACAAAGTTTTTGTAACTGTTGAGCGTATTGGCAACAATTAGTGTACCATAGGATGAGCCTTGGAATTTTTGCAAAAGCTGATTCAATTGATTACTATTGTAAGTTTGGAATTTGGGTTGCACTCCGCCGTTACCTAGAGCCAGTTGCTTGATATATTCTCCGCCTATGCGTTCCATACCAATATTAGGTATTGAGTCCAACTTGATATGTTTGACAATACCTTTGTTGGATTTGGTACCTCTGAATGAATCCACCTGCATCTCGATAATAGCTGATTTTTGGGAGTTTTGACTGATAGCATTGAATAATTTTGCAGAATTAAATGATAACAAAGTAATATTAGATGTCTGAGTGGTAAGGTGTGATGGGTTATTTTTCATTGTAGTGGTAGTATTCTTATCGAATTTTAGGTTGAATAAAGGTGTAGGATTCTGACAACCGAATGGCTGTAATTTGTCAAATGCCTTGATGTAATCCGTAGTGATATCCTCCAATTTGACATCAATGTCATACTCATAGAATGGTATAAAGAATTCGTCTGGGTACATCTCTGCCACTACTCTCTGCAATTCTGCCTTGAATTGTTGTATCTTGCTAGCCTCTACGGTCATACCTGCAGCCATTACATGACCACCAAAACTAGCCAGCAAGTTACCCAATTTGGTCAGTATTGCATGGACATTCATACCTACAATGCTACGACAAGAACCTTTGTAGCAGTCACCTTCCTTACCCAACAAAAATGTAGGGCGATTGTATTCCTCTACTAACCTTGCCGCCACTATCCCCAGTATTCCTATATTCCAATTATCATTGGATAATACAATAACCTTGGTATTGGCTAGATTCATCTTTTTGATTTCTCGAACACAATCTGCATAAGCGATATTACACAGATCCTGCCTCTCCACATTATAATCCAACAACTGCTTGATAAGTGCGGATAATTGGGATTTATCTTTTTCCATATATAGCCTCAAGCTATGGTTGGCATCTCCCATTCTACCTGCGGCATTAATCTTTGGTGCCAATTTGAAACTAACATCTTGGCTTGATAGTTGGCCGGTGATTTTCATCTCTTTTGCCAGCATGGATATACCTAATGGATACGCATTAGGTGGGCGGTCTAGACCAATCTTGACTATTGCACGATTTTCATCAACTAGTGGTACTATATCGGATACTGTTGCTAGTGCTACCACAGATAGGTACCTAGATGCGGTCTTGCGTCCAGCCAATGCTTCTACCAATTTGAGAGCCACACCAGCACCACACAATTCTTTGAATGGGTAATTTTCTCCCGGTCTTTTGGCATCTATTATTGGACAATCTGGTAGTATCTCGGGGCAATCGTGGTGATCGGTAACTATTACATCAACACCGCGAGATTTGATGTATTCTATCTCTTTGTAGCCACTGATACCACAGTCTACTGTAATAATTAGACTGGGATTGTACAATTCTATTACTTTGTCCACTGCGTCCATAGTTAGTCCATAACCATCTGTATAGCGGTTAGGCAAAAAAGAGTGAGCATAGATATTCTTGGAGATAAAATAGTCCAATAGAACATATGTAGAGGTAACACCATCTACATCATAATCACCGAATACTAGAATGTTCTCTTTATTTTTGATTGCTAGTTTGATCCTGTCAACGGCTACTCGCATATCATTGAATAAATATGGGTCATGTAGGTCGTTGATGGTAGGCTTCAAAAATTTTTCAATCTGAGCATCTTGGGTATAGCCTCGCATTAGCAACAATTCAGCAACAGGTTGGGTCAAACCATACTTGTCGGCGACTCTTGCTATTTGCTCTTGTGTAATATTCTCATAATTTTCGTTCTTACGAAATTCCATAAATTCTCCTTATTTTTAAAACAACCCTCCAATAGTTGGAAGGTAGTTTTAATAATCTTAAACTGGTATTGCGGTAGTCTCTACCACATCGTCGCCGTCCTTGTTCTTTTCTCTCTTGACTTCCTTCATACCAAGATTTGGGTTCTTTTTCATCAAGTATGCCCATATTGGAGCAGAGATGAATATTGAAGCATAAGTACCAACAAGCAAACCAAACAATATTGGTAAAACAAATTCTGTCATGGATGGTACACCTACTACAGCTAGCAAGAATACTGCCATTATTGTAGTGATGGATGTGTTGATAGTTCTGTTTAGTGTTTGTTTTACAGATAGGTCTGCTATTTGCATAGGTGACAAATGAGTCAGGCTAGCCTTGCTAGTATTCTCTCTCAAACGGTCAAATATAATAATTGTGTTGTTGATTGAGTAACCTAGTATTGTAATAATAGCCGCGATAAAGGATGCATTTACCTCAATTCTAAAGATTGCAACCAATGCACACATTAACAATACATCATGTAGCAAGATTACGATAGTAGCTATACCGCTGAGCAATTTGAATCGAATAGCGATATAGATAAGCATAGCAATGAGTGCCAAGAATACCGCCATTAAGGCATATGTCAATGTCTCTGATGTAGATGTAGCACTCTTAAAGTTAGCGGATGCCGAATATCCTAGCTCACTGGATATGGTGTCACAAATGGTGGTATTGACATCCTCCATATTCTCCACTCCTGCAGGAGTCTGGTATTGTACCTCTATACTAGCCTCTTCACCAGTACCCTTCATTTGTATAGAGGATGCATGCACACCATTGTCTGCCAAAATATTTTCGATATCATCGCTCAATTCATTGAATTTGCCATCTTGGGATATCTCCTCTCCTACCTTGACCTCTAGTACACTACCACCGGTAAAGTCCATACCAAGGTTGAAGCCCAAGACACAAAACATTATTAAACCAATTAAGAAAATTGTAGCACTCAGCATAAGAAAATACTTGGTGTATTTGCTAGGCTGAAAATTTTGTAATTTATTTGAGTTCACTTACTGTTGCCTCCCTAGATAATGCGTAATGCTTTGCTTTGTTTGTGTTGAGTGGATAGTACATCTTGAGTAGAGAGCGTGTAACCATGAGTGATGTAAACATACTGAGTACTATACCGATTAATAATGTCACAGCAAAACCTTGAATATTACCACTACCCAACAATAACAAAATTAGTGATGAAATAATGGTAGTAATGTTTGAGTCTAGAATGGATGGCATTGCACGCTTGAATCCACTTTGGATGGATGCCTCTATACGCTTACCAGACCTGTATTCCTCCTTGATACGCTCAAATACGATGATGTTACCATCGATTGCCATACCAATAGACAATACTACACCAGCAATACCCGCTAGAGTCAACTGTACGATAGGGATAGCCTGCAAGAAGAACATCATCAGTATTACATAGAATCCTAATGCTAGACAAGCCATTACACCCATCATACGATAACGCCATATCATAAATGCGAATATTAGTATTAGTCCTACTAGACCACCTATTAGCCCCCATTTGAGTGCATCTATACCTAGTGTCGCACTAACCACTGTATTCTCTAGCAATGCTAGATTAACAGAGAATGTACCACTCAAAATCCTGAGGGCAAAGTCATCTGCTTGCTCTTGATTCTCATATGAACCAGATATAAATGTAGTACCGCCACTAATAGCATCTTTGATCTCAGGTGCAGAATCCAATTCTCCATTGATGTAGATATATAGCTTGTCTCCTACATGTTCCTTGGTGAAATTGTAGAATGCGGTGGAACCCTCGTCATCAAACTCTACTGTTACACCATATTCTCCGTTGGTACGGTCTTGGCTAGCATATGCATTCTTTACATTCTGACCTGTCAATATTACCTCGGCATCATCTTGGTCACTACTCCTAAACTCTAGTGTGGCAGGTTGACCAATGAGCTCAAACACCTCGTCTGGATCGGATACATCAGGCACCTCCACACGGATACGAGTATCACCCTGGATAGATACCTGTGCCTCACTATACTCTTTGGAAACCAGACCCAAGATCCTAGTCTTGGTAGCCTGTACCTTGGAATCAAAGTCAGTCATATCGCCATCAATTGGGGAAGCCTCATAGATAGCCAAAACACCGCCCTTGAGGTCAAGGCCGAGTTTGAGAGAATTGGCAAATCCCTGATATGTCTTGTCTGTAAAAGGTACATTAATAGTACAGAAGGTCAATATAAAACCTAAGATAAGAAATATACCTATAAAAATAAATCTTTTAATCGCTGTTGGTTTATTCATTCTAGAACTACTCCTTCAAGTTACTTGCAATTATACATCAAATTTTGGATACAGTCAACTGATTTGTAGACTTTTTGTTGTTATTTTTAATTGTTGCCAAAAATTTGGATATTAAAATAGCATATTCTTAGTCATACACAGCCCAAAATCATCATATGCTAGTGGTAGAAATGTAAAAAAGAGGTAATCAATGCAAGATATAGCAAAAATTGATATAAAGAATAATAACAAAATTTTGTTGATAGCCAAGGCTGTATTTTGGGCGGTCAGTGTGTC
>JAFVZD010000148.1 GCA_017508345.1 Clostridia bacterium
GGTGAGTGTGTTATAATAACGCAGAGAACTAAGGGGATGCGTATGGAATTAACTATTGACAAGCGTAAGAGAGAGATAAACATAGTGAACCATTTGAGGTTAAGTTATTGGGAGATGGTTTATTGGCAGAATTACATACACATTCCATATGATGTGCGTGAGATGGATGAGTATTTGCGTAAAAAGATACAAGCAGAATTAAGCAAAATGTATGATATGGATTATATCCAAACTATAATTGATATTGTTCCTGAGAATAATAGCCAATTAGATAGATATTATACGGGCATAGTAGCCAGAGCCAAGGCTAGTGGAGATCAGGCTAAATACGATACTTTGGTATTGGATAAAATAGAGCAAAAGGCAAGGTTAGCCAAGGTGTTGAGTGAAAACATAATGGGCGAGTACCAGCATATAGTAGAGGTGTTGAAAACAACTGATTATCCTGATGCATACAAACTAATGTTATTGAAAGAAAGTATGCAAAAAACCTACAAAATAGTCATGGAGGATAGGAAAGATAAGTTATTGGTGGGCAAAAGAGTGCCTAATAAAAGTATAAGTGGGATGATGAATTTACCATTGGAAGTAGTAGACATAATTTATAAAAATGCGGAGAAGCATAATAACTTTGGTAAATTGTATGAGTATGCACAAAAAGAGTACAGCAAGGCTAATTTGTGTATACACAATGTAGTGGTGAGTAATGCTGTGGGGAATGGGCAATGGATTAGATTTGATAGCAAGAAGCGTGACCCTGAGCATTTTCAAGAAAATGTGGAGAGGTTAAAAATATTGGTGGCGGATACTCTGTGGTGTACAAATACTATGGCTAGCATACACCTGAGTGAGGGGGATTTTTATGTATATGTGGATAAAGATAACGAACCGCATATTGCTATAAAAATGCTGGATGATAGTATTGATGAGGTTCGTGGATTGCACAATGGTAACGCACAGGAGATAGAGCCTGAGTATCTGGATGTAGTGGTGGAATTTTTGGGAAACAATCAGCATATCAAGAATGGTGTGGAGTGGCTAAACAAGCACGAGTGGAATAAGAGGCTAATTGGGTATGCTAGCAAAATAGATAGTGGTGAAACTAGTGATATAGATATTGGTAAAATGCTAAGTGATATTACCATGGTGGATTATAGGGGGCAGAATAAGAAAAATAGTAATCTGGTGTATTTAATCAATAATATTGGGAAATTGAAAAACGAACTAGCCAAGTACTATGGTTATAGAGAGAATGAGGTATATGTGGGGGAATGGCGAGTGGGTTGGGAAGGGATGGATAGGGAAATAAAAATGGTAATAGGCAAAGTAATATTTTCGCCAACTGATAAGGAATGGGGAATGCCTATGAGTGAGAGACTAGAATATAGAAAAAACATTCATCAGCAATTCAGCACAGTGGAACGAGTGATAGGGGAATTGGATATGAATTTGGCGGAGATAGATGAATTCACCAATTTGAGAGAGGTATATGGTACATTGAAATGCGGTGGTAAGTTACGCAAATTGGGTAGTCTAACCAAAGTATATGGAAATATTGTATTGAATTTTAGTAAAGTAGAGGATCTCGGGGAACTAAACTATATTAGTGGGGATTTGTATGCAGATAATACGATATTTGAGTCAATGGGTAAAATAAGAGAGATTGGTGGAGATTGTACATTATTAAAGGCGAAACTAATGGATATGGCGAATGTGGAGAGGATTGGCAATAATCTAAATCTGGCAGTATCAAGGCTCAAAACTCTCAAAAATCTCAGGTACATAGGTGGCTGGATGAATGCTATTCATTGTGAATTGGCGGATTTGGGGGAATTGCGAATGGTGGGTAAGAATGTGGAATTGGGGGGCTCTAAGATAACTAGTCTAAACAAATTGAGTGAGGTAGGGGGCAACATTGTGGCGGGTAATATGCTACAGAGTCTAGGGGACTTGAGGGTGGTAGGTAAAAAATTGGATATATCCAAAACTCAAATAAACACAATTGGTAATAGTATAAAATTGGGGTGAGATTTGGTCTTGAATGTAGATAGAGTACTGGATATTACGGGGATAGATACACAGAATGTACAATTAATAGACAATCAAGAGCAGACAAAACAAATATTCACGAGAGAAGAGTATTTGAGCAAGTTGGCTACCATGATGTCTAGTGTGGATTGAGATGCCAAAAAAAGCGGTGAAACTGTGTGCAAAAAGGATTTTTTGGTATTGACACAGCGAGTAGAAATATGGTATATTGAGTGTAATAAGAGGTATGGGAATGAATTGCGATAAGATATTGTTTTGGCTAGCGACTCACAAGAATGAGAGGAAACATAGGATACTGATGAAGGATGGGCAATTTCACAGTGTGGACACGCGGGAGAATTATGGTAGTGTGAGTATTGTGGTGCCGTCTATTACGCATTACTGGATAAATATGCTAGAGGAGGCTGAGGGTAGGAGCCTAACTGCTAGGGAGTATGCTGTATTATCCAAGAGGTTAGACAAGGTAATCACTCAACAGATGTATAGAGATTATGTCAAGTCTATCAAGGAATATCCTGATAGTGTGGTGAATGCTATTTCGGTAGACATCAACGAGGAATTGAGGGGGGTATTGTCGACAAAGATGGATACTCATTGTGTACCACAAGAGGCTTGTACATTGTACAAAATGGTGAATGGTAACATAATAGTAAAGAATCAATACAAGGATAATAGTGATGATTATTATGTGTATACGGATAGGTGGTACAATGCTAAGGGGTACAAGGTAAATTTGGGCGTGCAATATCAAGAAGATAAGGAACTCAAATTTGAGGTTGAGCAGGGTAACAAAAAATAGACCGAATAACGGTCTATTTTTTATTTGAGCGAAGAACTATGCGTAAAGTTAGATAGCTTTGCCACCCAAAAAGCGTGCGGAGTCGCCTAATTGTTCCTCTATACGGAGTAGTTGATTGTATTTGGCTACGCGGTCACTACGCGAAGGTGCACCTGTCTTGATTTGACCAGCATTGCACGCTACAGCGATATCTGCGATGTAATTGTCCTCTGTTTCGCCACTGCGGTGAGATATAACGCAGTTTATACCATTAGACTGGGCTAGATTGATAGCCTCAATTGTCTCGGTGAGAGTACCTA
>JAFVZD010000149.1 GCA_017508345.1 Clostridia bacterium
GTAGGATTAATCAGTGCTATAATAATTTGTGCATTGCTATTTATATTCAGTGATTTTTTTGGTGCAATGTTTACCGATGACCGCACTATGATAATACTCATTACACTACTTCCCGCCGTGATTTTTAGTGCTATTTATTCCGCATTCCGTGGTGCTCTGTGGGGTACCAAAAACTACTTTAGCGTGTCTTGGACCGAATTGGCAGAGCAGGTGGTACGCGTGCTTGCGTTCTTTGTGGTAGCCAACACCATATTTGATTCTAGTCAGGGTGCTATATCCGCTGGCGTAGCAATGTCTATCGCTTGCTTTTTTTCCGCACTCTTTGTCTGCATTGTGTACTTTTGTGACCGTCGTAAATTATCCTCGCCCAAGGGGTACTTTTTGCCCCTACTACGCAGTGCCACACCAGTCACCGGTGTGCGTACCGCTAGTAGTCTCATCCAACCCATTATCGCAGTGCTATTCCCATTAATGATGGTTCTTGCAGGACACACCAATGAGCAAGCAATGAGCTTGTATGGTATCGCTATGGGGATGACATTCCCTCTACTTTTCTTGCCATCTACTATTATAGGTGCACTCAGTTTTACATTGATTCCCGAATTATCCTCCAATCTAGCAAAAGGTGAAAATAACATTGTCCGTGAGCGTATTACCAGTAGTTTGACTTTTTCTGTACTAATATCTTGTATGGTAATACCATTCTTTATGGGAGCAGGCGAGGGTATATGCCAATTTTTGTATCAAGACGCTACTAGTGGAATTTATCTCTCTCGTGCCGCGTGGATAATGATACCACTAGGACTCAGCAATATTACCAGCAGTATCCTCAATACCTACAACCTAGAGGCTAGATCCTTTTTGCATAACATATTGGGCGGAGTATTCTTATTAGTTTGTGTAATCTGTCTCTCCGGTGTCTGTGGCGTGGATTGTTTGATTTACGGATTCGGTGGCTGTATGCTACTCACTACTATACTCAACTTATCTCTCATACGCAAACATACAGGTTTTGCACTCAATATTCTTCGTCCCACATTGTATATGCTAATATTCTTATTGCCTAGCACACTCTTGTGTCAATTCACTTTTTCACTATGCAATTCTATTTTTACACCTTTCTTTAGCCTAACTATCAGTGCAATATTAGGTATAGGTAGTTTCCTAGTACTATGCCTAACTTTCCGTGTTTTTAACCTATCAATGTTGGTTCAAAAATTCAAGCCACGCAAAACTTCGCTAAAAGTTGCAAAAAAGTAAAATTTCTACACATATTTTGTGTAAAATGTAGCAACATATCCGTATGTTGATAATAGTTATTAGAGTTATTTTGATTTATTTGATAGTTCTATTTTATCTGCGAATTATGGGAAAAAGGCAGTTAGGAGAAATGCAACCCTTTGAGTTGGTAGTCACTCTAATTATGGCAGATATTATAGCACTCCCTATGACACAGAATAGTATGCCTGTGCTATTCGGTTTAGTCCCCTTGACTGCGTTAGTACTCACACACTTCGCTATTTCTCTCATTACTCGCAAGTCCATCTCGGTACGCCGTCTAATCAATGGCAAACCCGTAGTAGTGATTGGGCCCAATGGTATTGATTATCAGGCACTCAAACAGCTCAATATGAGTATGGACGACCTTATGGAAGGATTGCGTAGTTGCAATTACTTTTTTGTAGAAGACATCCAGTATGCAATAGTGGAGACCAATGGTACTATCACTGCCTTGCCAAAGAGTGAGGCTACACCTGTAGTGAATGAGGATATGAATATCCAATCTCCACCCGCATCCTTGCCTCTCAATATTATTGTAGCCGGCAAATTGATTGGAGAGAATATCACTACTGCTAGATTGACTCCTGAGGATGTACAGTCCATTTTGTCCCAGCAAAATATCCATAGTCCAAAAGATGTATTGTTACTCACATTAGACAATCTAGGTAAATGCTATCTACAACAGTACAACCAGGCTGGTACCACAATCAATATCGACTACAATGGGGAGGGGAGGTGGTAGTATGCACAATCGTAATATTTTCATTATTATTCTACTGGTGGCACTGATTGGTATTGTGATTTTTGAGCAAGTCTACACTGACAACGCTATGTCTACCTTTATTGATGAGTCCAATCAGTTAGCCCAAACATTGCTGGATGAGGATGAGCAATCCTCGCTAACCTTGGCTACTAGACTCACTTCATTTTGGCACTCTCGAGAGATGTTGATTAGTTTGTTTGTGGATTATCGTGATATAGAAACAATCGCAAAGCAAGCCGAACTTGTCGAGGCACATCTAGAAAATCAGGATTTTGAACTCGCTAGAGTGGAGTGCGGAGCGCTAAAACTTGCGGTAAATAATTTTAGTAATATGGTAAGTATAAACTGGCATAATATTTTA
>JAFVZD010000150.1 GCA_017508345.1 Clostridia bacterium
AGTGTACAGAATGCAAAAGTACAAGGTGTGAGTGTAAGTGCTAATTACAATGCCGGTGGTATTGTAGGTGTAATGGAGAATAGTACACTCAAGAATGTAAGCGTAAGTGGTGCTACTATTGAGGCAAATATTGATTATGCTGGTGGTGCGGTAGGATATGTAGATTTGAGTGCTTTGGATACGAATATCACAAATGCAATTGTAACCAATACTAATATCAAGGGACTAGACTATGTAGGTGGAATATTGGGTGGTCAAGATAACGACTCAGTGACGATAGGTAGTGAAACAAAACCATTACTAGTAAATATTGAGGGTGGTAGTGCTGTGAGTGATATTACATTGACAGGACAATCCTATGTAGGTGGAGTAGCGGGTGGCATTCAAGGTAATATTGATAGTGTAAATATTGTAAGAGTGACATTTGCTATTCACTATAAAGTTCAGACACCAAAATATTTTGGTGGAGTAGCAGGTAAGGCTAGTGCGGGTAGTATTACAATAGGTGTAGATGATATCACTACGACGGATACTGTGGAGAGTGGTAAATTGTATGTGACTATACTAGAACAAAAAGAAGTGCAATACATAGGTGGAATGGTAGGATACAATTATGCTAGTATTGATTGTGCTAGCCTACCTACTATAGTAGTAAATGCACCAAAAGGTGTGTATGTAGGTGGTATTGCTGGACAAAATATGACAAAAAATATTACGAAAACATTAAGCAATGTAAGTGTAACTGGTAACAAATATGTAGGTGGTGTAGCTGGTGAAAATAATGATAATATTACCGCAAATGTAAGTAGTGCTACTATTATCGCTAGTGGAGATTATGCAGGTGGAGTAGCGGGTAAAAATAATGCTACTTTGAGCGGATTATCTGTACAAAATGTAAGTGTGACTGGTAACCAATATGTAGCTGGTGTAGCGGGTGAAAATAATGCTAGTTTGAGCGAATTATCTGTACAAGATGCTACTATTAGTGGTGCGGATATGGTAGCGGGTGTAGTAGGTAAAAATATTGATGGTATTATTGATGTGACATTATTTGTTAGTGCTGAACCTAAATTCACTATTACTGCTACTGATGGTTTGGCTGCTGGATTTGTGGCTGAATTGGTGAAGGGGCAAGTGACAGCTGGTTTTATTGAGAATAACAATAGAGTAATAGTAAGAGCAAAAGAACCATATGAAATAATTGGGTATAAAGACACTATAAGTCCTTATGTCGAGATTGAGACACTAACAACTACATAATTAGGTGGGAAAATAGAGGATAGATGGTCTATTCTCTATTTTTTTGTTTGTAGGGGAGCAAAACTACTAGAAAATTGAGGAAAAGCCCTTGAAAAAAGATGGAAAATATGTTATAATTAACATAGTAAGGGATAGTGTACTTTTATTCTGACAAGGCTACGAAAAAAGGGGGATAAGGAATGGACGCAGAAAAGAAAAAGAATGAGTATTTTGAGCAGTATGTGGCAGAAGGCAAGCAAATGTGGGAGCAGGAGAAGCAGAGGCAAATAGACAAGCGTAATGCAGAGAGGCAAAAGGAATATGCCAAATTAATCAAGACTATGGACCCAGAGAATGCTATTACACTACAAGACAAACGCGAGGCACAAGAGATTTTGAAATATATGCAAAAGCGTACCAAAAAGGATATCAAGAGGGCTGCACGCAAGCGTAATGGCAAAATGGCTAAGATAAAGAGCATTGTGACAGGTGCGATATTGGGTGGAGCCACATACCTAGGGCTAAGCAAGGTAGTGGATACAGAGGACAAATTGATTACTAGACCACTAAATCAATCTGAGTACAATAACGAGGTGGCTAAGAATTATCTACAAGACGGTGCGCAGCACGAATTGGTCAATTGGGACAAGACTAAGGTGGATTGGGATAGTGCGGACTGGTACGACCAATGGTTGTCTGCGTTGAAAGAACAACTTTTCCCTGCATATGGTAGTGATTTTATGGATAAAAGGATAGTGGATTCTATTCTCAATAACGGCGAGTACTCTTTTATTTATAGGGAATTTCTAGAAAAAGCACCAAACAATCAAAATGCTTGGGCAAATACTAGATACACCATAATAGGTACAGGGGATGAGAGATTGGAGATGTATACATATGCATTCAATGAGAAATGGGGAATGGATGCATCTAGTATGACTCGTGAGGATGATATAGATAAACTGGTGGAGATAATGAATACCCAAGGTAATGCCAAGGGGCAAGAATTTTTGCACGACCTGACACTATATCGCTCAATGACATTTGAGAATAGCGACTACCTCAATCAGTTGGACCCGGGTGCTTTTGTAATGAATCATAATGATTATAGTTATTATTTGAATTTTGATTCTTTTGCGGATTACCTAGATACAAAAGAGGCTACGCTAATGAATGATAGTATGATAGTAACGGGTATTAGTAATTATGCTAGCGATGAGCATTTTATCCGCGAAATTGCCCAAGAGGTGGCTAACGGCAATACACAAGCATTGAATATGTGGAATGAATATTTTTCTATCAATCAGGCGAGAGTAATATCTGGTGGAGAGGATAGTTTGTACTATAGTACACCGAGCGAGATTTTACCGATGTTTGGTATAGATAATACGGATGCGATATTTCAGAAATATGCGGAATTGGGTACGGATGAGGCTACGGTGGCTAGATTGCTAATGATAGAGCATCCCGGCTGTAATACTTTTCACGCAGATGGTAGTATACATATGACAGATGCGGGTGCACTCACTGGGGATGCGTTAATCAAGTTTAATGAGGATTTGGCGTATTTTCAAGACTTGATGACCAAGGCGGATGGACTAAGTGCGCTGGAGTATGCCAATACGGCGCGTGCAATGGAGTTGGGGATAGACAATTTGATAACTATTCCTACTACCACCACAGAATTGGTACAAGGTGCGGACCCAATGACACACATCAATATACCTGCTGGACTGGTATTCTTGATGGGATTTTTCCTAAAACAAAGACACAACCTAAATAAGGCAGTAAAGGAAGAGATTTATTTTGATATTGTCGCTGCTAAGATTGCTAGAGATTTGTCCAAGATTGATATTGCCAAAGAGTTGGATAGGGATTGTAGCAATCTAAATGAAGCCGAATTGAAAGGTAGTTTGGATCAGACTGTAGTAGGTATCAATCAAGGTTTGTCCAAGGTGGATATTGCTGAGGAATTGGACAAGGATAGTAGCGTATTGGACGAAAATGAACAAAAGAAACATATGGATAAATCTACTGTGAATATGTACAATAAATTATCCAAAATAGATGTGAATGAGGAATTGGAAAAAGATAGTAGCGTATTGGAGCAACAGACCAATGTGAGAGAACGCTAATCTTTAGGTAAATCATTTTTACAATATTAATATAATTAAAACTAACTAAAAAAAAATTACTAAGATTATTACATTACTTGATTAATATTCTTAGTATGGTGGTCAAAATCAATATTACGATATTATAATTAATTTAATTTTTAGTTGTTAATTAATATTTGATAAATTTGGGAATAAGAGCTGAGGCTCTTATTTTTTTTGGTGGAAACTCATAAAATATAGTTGATTTCCTCCAGTAAATGTGATAAAATAACATTAACTGGAGGAAACTGATATGATTTTGACTACGGATATGCTCAAAATTGAGTATAAAAATTATGCAGATATTAATGGTAAAATAGGTAGAGATGTGAGGAGTGGTAGGTTGATACCTATCAAACGCGGTTTATACGAGACGGATGCAGATGTGCCGGGATATATGTTGTCTCAGTACATTTATGCACCTTCGTATATATCTTTTGATTATGTATTGTATATTCATGATATGATACCAGAGGCTGTGTACAAGACTTTTGGTAATGCTACCATTGGTAAAGAAAAGACAAAAAAATACACAAATTATTTTGGAACATATTTGTATAGGGATATTCCGCAAGAGGTGTATCCATTGGGTGTTAGGAATGTGCAGGAGCAGGGATATTCGTACAATATTTGCACATTAGAAAAAGCATTGTGTGATAAATTGTATACACTAAATAGTGTAAATAGTATGCAGGAATTAAAGAAATTGTTATTTGATGATTTGCGAATTGATGAGGATAAATTTTGGGCAATGGACAGAGAGCAAATTTTGTCTTATGCACCTAAGTATGGTAGTAAGAATTTGAACTTATTAAAAAAATTATTTGAAAAGGGGAAATGATGCAGACAATATTTGAGCAAATGTTGAGTAAATACGAGATAAAGACCTTGGATGACAGAAAAAACGCAATAAAAGAGGTCATTCAAGAGGTGGTATTGTGTGGGTTGTCTCGTGCGGGTTTTTTTAGTGAAGTAGCATTTTATGGTGGTACTGCACTCAGGATATTCTATGGTTTGGATAGATTTTCGGAAGACCTTGATTTTTCATTATTGACAACAAACAGGGATTTTTCGTTAGATAAATATTTGGCTGTATTGGAAAATGAGGTAAAAGCATTGGGGTTAAATCTAAAGATTGAGGTTAAGGAAAAAACAAAGCAGTCAGATATCAAATCTGCATTTTTGAAGAGTAATACAAAAGAGATGTTATTGTATTTTTATAATGTACAGGAACCTATTCATCATATGGATGAAATAAAGATAAAATTTGAGATAGATACCAATCCTCCAAGTGATGCTAATTTTGAGTACAAATTTGGTTTGATGCCATATCCTTATGAGGTTAGATTGTATGATATGCCATCTCTGTTTGCTGGTAAAATACATGCGGTGTTGTGTAGGGCTTGGAAAAGTGGTAGAGTCAAGGGACGCGACTTGTATGATTATATTTTTTATATTTCTC
>JAFVZD010000151.1 GCA_017508345.1 Clostridia bacterium
AGGTGGGAGATACCGCCTACCTCATCTACTGGGATACTAAAGCACAATCCGCGACCTTGGCTACTTAGGCCTGCCTGGGTTGTGATGGCTTTCATAATCTTGCGGCGTAGGTTCTTTTTGACTAGTATCAATAGGATTTCTTTTTCTGGTTGAATCTGCACACCTAGTACCACATCGGTCTCGTGGATACTGGTACCACGACCTGTGAGAATGGTGGCACCCTCGGCACCTGCGGATTTTGCGATATTGATAACTGGGTCACTGAAACCGCGGTGTACGATGGTGACGATTAGGCTAAATTCTTGTTTGAGAACCATATATTAATTTTCCTCCTTATTTGGGGTAGTAATTATGAATTTTTCTGCTTGTAGATTTTCACTGGCAATGCGTTCGCCATTGATAAACTCGATGACCTCGCTAGTGATACTACTGAGTCTAGTGGTGAATGCCCATCCATAACTCTTGTCTGCGTCTGGCATAAGTATGGCATCTAATTTTTGTAGAGTAGTGGATGCGGTGGCGGTACGAATGATACCTATAATGACATGTCTATCTATTCTGCCTACACCTAACATTTGGAGAATACCCAATCTGCGAGTGCCTTCGGCGAGGCAAGTGTAGTGAATGGTTTCGTTGGTGGTATTTAGGTATTGGATAATGTCATTGGTGACCTTTGAGTCTGTGATACATATTAGCACTTTGTAAGGTGCGATGTCAGTATGTTTCATAAATAAAATCTCCTAATCATACTCGATAATGTGAATCTTTTTGCCACTAGGCAATTCGCTAATTTTCTCAGCCTCGTTGATACGATGTTTGCGGTCTACAAATTTGTACACTAGACCTAGAATTTGCAAAGTGAGTAGTGGGGTAACTGCGATGAAAGCAAGTGTACCAAAAGCCATACTCATTGGGTCCATGCCTAGGACTACGCTAGCACCTATCATCATTGGGAGTACGAATGTGGTACCCATAGCACCTGTTGCTACACCACCAGAGTCGAATGCAATACCAGCGAATACCTTGGGTACAATAAATGATAGTATTATAGAGATGACATAGCAAGGTACTAGGAAGTACCAGATAGAGAAGCCGAGTAGCAGGCGTAATGCACAGGAACCTACTGAGATAGCCACACCGCCACATATGCAAAACTTGATAGTGCTAGCCTTGATTTTGCCTTGGCTAACTTGCTCAATTTGTTTGGCTAGTACCAACACTGCGGGTTCGGCTAGTATCATAACTGCACCCAATATGATAGCGATAGGCACTAGTATCCAATTGTAACTAAGTGATGCAATGCCTTGACCAATCAATTGACCTACAGGCAAGAAACCGACATTAACGCCTACAAAGAATATTGTGATACCTATGTAGCAAGTGAGGAAACCTATCAGAATTCTGCCTATTTGTTGCTTGGGCAGGCGTAGGGCGAATAATTGGAATAGCATAAAGAATGCGATAATTGGTAGTAGGATAATGGCTACATCTTGTAGATAACCGGGAATAGCGGTACCGAATAGAGAGAATATTCCACCAATATCCGCTCCAACTTCACCATTGGCTATATGGGCGGTGGTTTCGCTAACATCGGTAAAACAACCTAATAGCATTAATGCACCGATAGACACGGCACTGCATAGTGCTATTACACCAAAACCATCGTCTTGGCTACTATTGTTACCACGCACGGCGGCTAGACCTACACCGATAGCTAGCATAAATGGAACAGAGATTGGGCCTGTGGTGGATGCACCACTATCAAAGCATAGTGGGCTAAAACTGCTAGGCACGAATAGTGCCATTATGAATATGATGGCATAAATAATGGTGAGCATTAGGCTCAAATTCCATTTGTATTTGCTACGCAGAGCGGCTAGTACCATTGCTAGACCTACACCTGCGGATATAGTTAGTAAGAAAACCCATTTGTTGATACTACCTACTTGCTCTGCTACTACGGATAGATCAGGCTCTGCGATGGTAACCATTAGTCCTAGTGCGAATACGCATACAATGGTGAGTAGCATTTTGTTCTTTTTGGACAAAAATGAGCCTATGCTCTGTCCTACTGGAATCATTGCGGTATCTGCACCTAATGTGAATAGACTCATACCGAATATGAGGAAGACGCAACTAAGTAGGTATTGGACAATACATTGCCAGCTGAGTGGTATAATGGTGAGACCTAATATCAATACGAGGATGGCTATGGGAGCAATTGCCTTTGTAGATTCCAACATTTTGGTACTAAAACTCTTAACCATAACTATCACCCCCGAAAATAGTTATCGTATTGTGTCTAAGAATTATTGAAAATGGAATAATTAAAGAAAAGTTTGGAATACATAGAGAAAAGAACGGCATTACAAAACACAGATAACAAACGACTCATTAACATACAAATTGCAACAAATTATTAGCCTACACCACACTACGACAATTTCTTAATTTCAATATATAAATATATATTGCATTTGTCAACTATTTTTAACTATTTTTTTTGAGAAAATCGACAAAATATTTGCGTGCGGAAGGAATGATGTAATCTAAATACTGATTTAGGTCATTACGAATAGCGGTGGAGCTAATATTGACGGCTTGTCTATCTGCGTCTTGGATATAATAAGTGGATTCAGGAAAGTATTTAGCATATCCATCCGTATAATTAATCTCGCTACCAAAAATTATATGGATAGGCTCGCCTACTACATTTTTTACTGCGTTTGCCCAACATTCCCAACCATGCGGAAAGGGTGGCATACCGCTCTCATCTAGGCTAAGTATAGTGATATTAGGGTAATTAGACAATTCTTGAGTCAACCATTGTACCTTGAGGGCTAGTGGCATATCGGGTAAATTGTGAATAGTGCATTCACGACTAGTGATGTTTGGCTCAAAACACACTAGCACTATTAAGTGGTCACAACGAGTGCTGGCATCTAATATTGCATGAATGTGGCCTATGTGTGGGGGCATAAATTTGCCTACAAAGAGTCCGGTCTTGGGCATATAATTACCTCGCAAATTATTAATATAGATAAGTTTAATAATATATGGTGATTTTGTCAATCAAATATGCAAAATCTACAAAATTTGGGGGCGAGTGTAAAATTTTGTACAATACCAATAATTATGTTTTTGTGGAGAAAATTGGAATAAATTGTTGACTAATTTGGTAAAAATAATATATAATAATTGTATGCAATTCGTAAAATGAATTACAAATAATTAAAAGGAGAAAACCTGTGGCAAAATTAAAAATTAACACATCTGGTGAGAACATAGTGGCTTGTGTATTGTATGCATTGCTAGGCTTGGTATTGATAATATTCCAGGGCGGTAGTCTAAATATCTTATTCACTGTCATTGGTGCATTATTGGTAATTGCTGGATTGGTAGATGTTTTTAATAATGGTAACCTTGTACAAGGCATTGTTGAGGCTGTAGTAGGTGTTGTGCTGATAGTAGGTGGTTGGTTGATTGCTGACATTATACTAGTAGTGCTGGGTGTATTACTCATTGCTAGTGGTATTATGGAGATTATCCAAAATTACAAGAATGGATTTATGGCAATCTTGTCATCCATCATTCTAGTTGTTATTGGTATTCTACTAGTAATAGCTCCATGGACTATGCTCAACACATTCTGCATTATTGCAGGTGCAGTATTCTTGGTTAATGCTGTATTGGTGTTGTTTGACAAAGGAATGGATACCAAGAAAGTAGCTAACAAAGCTAAGAGGTAATAGGATTACATTGGTCAATGTACCAATGTTTTTCTTTTGGGGAAAAATGTAGATAAAAAATGAATTTTGCGAATAGTTGATGTTATATAAAAAGTAAAAAGCCACGACAGGTGGCTTTTTGTGTTAGTCAGCATCTTTTGTTTCGGTAGGTTCTGCTGTGTTTTGTGGGGCATTGTGAGCCTTTAATAAATCACGAATTTCTTTGAGCAGTCCCTCTGTACTATTTTTGTATGCCTCTTCTTTCTTTTGTTTCTCTGCCTCAGCGATAGCGGATTTTTCTTTTGCTCTGAGGTCAGCGAGTGCTACGCGAACAGAGGAGTGGTCTTTTAGATTGATACCCATTTCTTTGAGTTTGATTTTTTCCTCTTTGGTAGCACCACGCAATTTTTCACCAGTATCCTTGAGTAGGTTGGAGCTACGAGCCACTACCTTGATAACGATGAATATGGTGAGTGCGATAATCAAGAAGTCTATGATTGCCTGTAAGAAAGCACCATAATTCCAAGTAAGCTGTACAATCTCGCCATTTGCATCAACACTTTCGCGTAGTACTACGCTGAGTCCTGCCAAACTATTGGCACCTAATGCCCAAGTAACTAGAGGCATAATGATATCATTAACTAGGCTAGACACAATTTTGTTGAAAGCAGTACCTATTACCACAGCAACAGCTAGGTCTAGAATGTTTCCCTTGCTAATGAAAGCCTTGAATTCTTTCCAAAATTTCATAAGTATATAATCCTTTTAAATTAGAATACATGTATTGTACCAAATTGTGATTAAGTTGTCAAGGTGTATAGTGGGCAAACAAAAAACTCACAAAGTATGTGAGTTGATTGTGATATTAGCGAGTTAGCCCTTGCTCTGCTACTACCTCGGTATTAGGTAGGTCTTGCATATTCTTTGTGAATACGGACTCATCGGAGTAGAGTGCATCTGCTACTGCGGACAAGTTGTTGTAGTGATATTTAGCTGCTTTGATAGCGGCAGGTTTGGCATCTGCACCTCTAGCGAAACTATATTTGCAAGAAGCTAGACATGTTACATCGTTGGTACCATCACCAAAGTAGATTACATCAGCGATATCATCGCAAAGGTTTTGGTCATTGTTGAGTATGATTTGTAGTGCATTTTCCTTTGACCTAGCTGGTGTCTGTGTAGCGAAACCTGGGTAAACAGGGTACTCCAATTGGCTAGTCTTGGCGAATTTTGCAGATATTTTCTGAATTTCCGCATCAACTAGTGGCTTTTTCTCCTTGTCTAGAGAAACTACGAAAACATTTTGGATGTCGTTATTCTTGATGTATTCAGCACGGTCTTGTTTGTTGATGTAAGTAAATTGAATGCCTGCAGAACCTTTCTTTGCCTCTTTGTATTTGTATAAGAACATCATTATACCATTTTTTGATAATGGGGTAGGTTTTTCGATAAGGTTGAGTTTGCCATTACGGAACATAAATACAACCTTAGGGTCGATAGCCTCTGCTTTTGTGGTAATTTCTGTAATAAAGTCTGGTGAGATATTAGCCTGGTTTAATTGGTCTTTTTGGGGACTAATAATGGTGGAACCACAGCTAGCTGATATCCAAGGCGTAATTTTTTTGCCCTTAGGGAGAATAGCGTTGATCTGGTCAATACAGTCATATGCGTTGTCTACGCTATTACCTGTCATTAGTATAAAATTGGTTTTGTCTAAGTCTGCTTTTGTAAACAAATCATAAACATCAGGGTCCAATTTACCCTTTTTGTCAATCAAAGTGCCATCAATATCCATGGCAATTGTCAATTTTTTTTTGCATAAGTTTGCTCCTTTTTTGGTGTCTTGTTAAATAAATTGTAGCATATGGGGGGGACAGTGTCAATACCTTTTTTTAAGTTTTTACTATTTTATAAAGCAAAAATGTGTGATTTAATCAGGAAAAAGTGGGGAAAAACTATTGACAAAGTGTGGTGATTGTGATAAAATATTGACACACTCCGTAAAAGAGTGTATTTTTTTCGTATTATAGAGGATAATATTATCCGCTACAATAAATAACTAGAGAGGGGTGAATTTTATGCGTACACAGATCACATTGGCTTGTACTGAGTGTAAAGAGCGTAATTACAGAAGTGAAAAGAACAAAAAGAATGACCCAGAGCGTATGGAGATAAAGAAGTTTTGTTCACGCTGCAAAAAGCACACTATACACAAAGAGAGCAAATAATTAATTTTTGGGCGCAGATGAGCGCTAGGAGGCAATATGTCTAAAAAGTCTAAAAAGAAAAAGAGTAATCCTAATGTACAGAGGGGTTCTAACAAGAATTTTAAGCCAGTAAAGCAGATTACACCTATTCAGGCAGAGCCTGAGAACAAAGTGGAGCAGGATGTAGAGGATGAGGTAACCAAGGTAGAGGCTGATGAGGTTATTACACCTATTGACCCTCGGGAGACTGTGGTATTGACTACAGGGGATGATGAGGATGATGTAGTAGTGGAGGAGCCAAAGAGGGCTGAGGAGAAGGCTAGCAAGGATAACATCAAGCAAAAGAGCAAGAAGCCAGCCAAGGAAAAGAAAAAGTTTGGTCGCCGTACAAAAGAGACATTTAGTGAATTAAAGAAAGTGTCTTGGCCTACATTCAAAGAGGTAGTAAAGAAGACTGGTGTAGTATTGGCAGTAGTAATATTCTTTGCACTAGTATTGTTTGGTGTAGATAGGTTATTGTCATTGTTGTATGGATTATTCACTGCTGGACTATAAAGTGAAAGTGGGAGATTGATATGGCACAGAATAAGTATATTAGTACAGAGCCAAAGTGGTATGTATTGCATACATTCTCTGGATATGAGGCAGTGGCTAAGCAAAACTTGGAGCAAGTAGTGGAGAATGGTAACTTGCAGAATAGAATATTCGAGATAGTGATACCTACTGAGGATGTGATAGAGGAGACTGACACAGGTAAACGCAAGATTGTGAACCGCAAGTCTATGCCTTGTTATATATTCATAAAGATGATTTATGGAGATGACATTTGGCACACTATTACGCACACTAGAGGTATTACGGGTTTTGTGGGACCTAAGGGTAGGCCATTACCTCTGACAGATGAGGAGATACGCAAGATGCGTCTAGAGAAACCAATGGTGAATCCTGAGGACATTCCAGAAGTGGGCGACAATGTAAAGATATTGTATGGTGCATTGATGGATACCGTATGCAAGGTAACCAGAGTGGATACTGTGACACAGCGTTGTAGTGTTGTGGTAGATATGTTTGGTAGAGAGACACCGCTGGACTTACCTTTTAGTGAGGTAAAGAAGGTATAATTTTTTGGTTTATACGAGGAAACTCGATGAACATATATGGTGGGAGAGTTGAGTAAATACAATTAACCGCTCGATTCGTTTGTACCACAGACAGTGTTAGGGCTGTCAAGGAGAAAAAGCAAAATGGCAGAAAGGAAACCAACGCAACTAGTAAAGTTGCAACTTTCCGCAGGTAAAGCGACACCTGCACCACCAGTAGGTAGTGTATTGGGACCAACTGGTATTAACATTGGTCAATTCGTTAAACAATTTAACGATGCGACTGCATCACAGGTAGGTACAATTATTCCTGTAGTAATTAGTATCTATGCTGACCGTACATTTAGTTTCGTTATGAAGACACCACCAGCACCAGTGCTAATCAAAAAGGCTATTGGTATTGACCGTGCTAGTGGTAAGTGTAAGAAGGAAAAAGTGGGTAAGATTTCACAGGCTCAAATCCGTGAGATTGCTACACTAAAAATGCCTGACCTAAATGCTAGTAGTATTGAGAGTGCTATGAGTATGATTGCTGGTACTGCTAGAAGTATGGGTATTATAGTAGAGGAGGAGCAGGCTAGCGAATAATCGCTAAGTCTCGGAGGTGTATTATGCAAGGTATGAGATACAAAGAAATTGCTAGTATGGTAGATATGTCCAAGACATATGCTCCTAGTGAAGCTATTGAGTTGGCAATCAAGACTGCCAAGGCTAAATTTGACGAAACTATTGAATTGCACGCAAAATTGGGTGTAGACGGCCGTCAAGCCGACCAACAAGTGCGTGGTACTGTTGTTTTACCAAACGGAACTGGTAAAAAATTGAAAGTTTTAGTAATTGCTAAGGGTGACAACGCTGACCTAGCACAAGCTAATGGTGCAGACTACGTTGGTGCTGAGGAAACTATTGCTAAAATCGTAGGTCAAGGTTGGTTAGACTTTGACGTATGTATTACTACTCCTGATATGATGGGTGTAGTAGGTCGTGCGGCTAAGGTATTGGGTCCTAAGGGATTGATGCCTAACCCTAAGAGTGGTACTGTGACTACTGATATTGTAAAGGCTATTAACGATGTTAAGGCTGGTAAGGTAGAGTACCGTCTAGACAAGACAAACATTGTTCACTGTCCAATCGGTAAGGCAAGTTTTGGTGCTGAGAAGCTACTACAAAACTACCAAGCATTGATTGACGCGTTGACAAGGTCAAAGCCAGCAGCTAGTAAAGGTGCTTACTACCGTTCTGTAAGTATTAGCTCTACTATGGGACCTGGTATCAAAGTTCAACAAAACTAGTTGATTTAGATTTAACACTCGTACGAATTTGTACGAGTGTTTTTAGTTTATACATATAAAAATTTTGTGTGATGTGTGTGCGAAAAATGTGGAAAAAATGCGAATTGTGTATTGTAAAAAGTGCGGATGTATGGTATAATGAATTTGCAATTTTTTGTAAAAACATTAGGACTAGGAGAAAGATATGTCGGTATTTGATAACATCAAGACAAAAATGTTGGTGAAGCGTTATAGCAAAAAGGGGTTTGTGACTATTGATCCGGAGAAATTCTTGAGGGTAATGTATAATGAGATATACAATGAGAGTGGAAAACAGGTTTTTGTGATAAGTAATTATGCTGCAGATTTATTGGCAATTGCGAACGAGATGAATAAGTATTCTGCTTTTGATAGGGTAGAGGTGGAGGACGGCAAGTGTTATGTAGATAATGATTTGGTATTTTTTGCGTTGAACAATAAATTTTGGGAAGTATATAACCAAGCGATGGATTATTACGACATAGAGTCGTCATTGGCGATGAGCGGGTGGTATAATCCAGACATAACTCGTGAGGAGCGTGAGGCGTGTCACAATATAATGGTGGAACTTCTTTGTGAGAGGACTGCGGTACAAAATGCACTAGATGAGTCGCAGGAGGAGAAACGATTGTTGACATTTGATGAGAGGGGCTTGATAGTTAACGAGTACAATGCGATTAATGAATGCAATATGAGGAGTTTGTAATAAAAAAATACTGCTAATGAGGTGAATCTGGGATAAAGATACTCTGGGCAGTATTTTTTTTGATATCTTGTTTTGGGTGTACTATGTACAAGATATGCTAATTGCAAGCATATCTGTGGTGTATTATTAGTATTAAGTGATATTGTAGCGTTGTACGATAATATTGGCATCACTAAATGCTATTGGGGTAGTGGTAGTACCATCGGATTGTACCAGTTGGATAGCAGTACCAGCGGGTAATTGCGCGATATAACTACCTGAATATGTTGGGTCGGTGGCAGAAACATCGCTAATAGGTTGGATAGTGGTACCATTGATAGTGAGTGCTACTGTACCTGTGGTAGTGGTATTGCTATTCCCGCTCCAAGTGATATAATACAATCCATCCTCATTGATTGTGATTGTGTCCGTGGTGGTGGTGAATGCAGTGCTATCTGCTGGTACAATAGTAAATGGTGCTGCGATAATTGCGGGGTCGGTAGAAATTGTGCTAAAAGCAAGTGCATCTATTGCACTTGGTCCAGTAGGTCCCGTTGCTCCAGTTGGCCCCGTTGGGCCTGTTGCACCTGTTGGACCAGTTGCTCCCGTTGGGCCAGTTGCTCCTGTTGGCCCGATTTCACCGGTTGCCCCCGTTGGACCTGTAGGACCAGTGGCTCCGGTTGGACCGGTTTCACCAGTTGCCCCAGTTGGTCCTGTAGGACCGGTTGCTCCGGTTGGTCCGATTTCACCAGTTAGGCCAATAGGTCCGATTTCACCACTTGCTCCCGTTGGCCCTGTAGGACCTGTTGCCCCCGTTGGACCGATTTCACCAGTTGCCCCTGTTGGTCCTGTAGGACCGGTTGCTCCGGTTGGACCGATTTCACCAGTAAGGCCAATAGGTCCGATTTCACCAGTTGCCCCGGTTGGCCCTGTAGGACCAGTTGCTCCTGTTGCTCCTGTAGGACCTGTTGCTCCTGTTGCTCCTGTGGCTCCGGTTGGGCCTGTTGGACCGGTTGCACCTGTTGGGCCAGTTATGCCAGTGCTAGGACCGGTTGGACCGGTAGGGCCTGTGGGACCACGCGGACCGCTGATAACTGTAGTAATAAATGATGGGCGAGTGGGTGAAAAATCATTGCAAGGGCAGATATTACGCCTACATCTACAGCAATTGTTGTTGTCAAAACAAGACATTTTGTAAACCTCCTAAAACTTGTTTGTTATCATTGTATGTAGAGGAGTAAAAAGTTGTGAATTTTTTGGCTTGACAATAGTGTGGAATTGTGTTAGATATAATATATAATATAATGGAAGGTGAGAAAATGCGGACATGGAAGGGATATAATTGGGTGGATTTTGCATTAGTGACATTGGGATTGGTGGCGATAGTGGTGACATCTATCCTGACAGTGGCGGAGTGGTATATTGTAGTCAATTCTATATTGGCGTGTTTGTGTGTATTCACGCAAGCAAAAGGGAAAGTAGTGACGCAGTTTTTTGGGTTATTGTGGTCGTTATTTTACGCATACATTGCTGTTACGCAAGATTTGTGGGGAGAGGTGATATTGAA
>JAFVZD010000152.1 GCA_017508345.1 Clostridia bacterium
GCATTACCGACACATCAAGTCAATTATCACACAGCATATTCGGTCACATAACTCTTGGGAGCGACCCAAAAGCTTAATTATGGTAGGAATTTTTTACCTACAAATACGACATTCACTGGAAAGAAACCTTACTTCCTGTTTGTGGACTTATGCCGTATTGTCGAGCGCCAAACCCTTATAGCCTCATCACTGAGGTATCAGCCACGGGAGGATAACCTCTATGACGCATACTCCCGAGTCAGGTAGTACTGTCAATATCCCGGGTCGCACTCGCACCTTTGCTGAGCAATAACTGAATTCCACAACGAACTTATTTGGCCGATCGACCTCAACAGGAACTGCCCCTCCAAGTCCGTTTGCGTTATCCCCGTGAAGGGATATTCCGCCACTGCAAGTTTGTATTATATTTATATAATATGCGTTTGTCAATAGTAAATTTACAAAAAATTGACAAATTTTGAAAAAAATTAATAAAATGATAGTGTAAGGGGAGTTATTTAGGTAAGAAGTGATGGTATGATGAGGGAATATATTGGTATAAAATCAAGTAGAGTAATGGATGTAGGATTTTGGGAAAGTATCAAAATATACGATGTAATTGGCAATATTGAGGTAGTTCAGAATACCAAAATTCGGCTGAAAAAGGGTGTATATGTGGTGTTGCTTGGTATACAAGTGGTGGCGAAAATTGAACAGGTTGTGAGTGTGGGGTTGTTTGGGAATGATGATTTTGCACCCAAAATGATGGTAATGGGGGGAGCAGAACCAGATCAAGTAGTTAACTTGGCGGGGAATAGTATAATAGCAATAGAGGGTGATACTGAGCTGATATTGAGGAATATGAGTAAAGGAATAATTGATTGCTATGAGATGTCATTGAGTATTTGTAGTATATAAACAAAAAACACCCCTAATTAGGGTGTAATATATTACAAACATTTATTCAGTATACTTATAATATCATGGTAATCTACATTTTTGTTGTTGACAACGATGGCGCCATCATTGAGAGCAGAATTGGCAATAGTAGGTAATAATTCTGCAGTTACTCCAAAGTCAGACAATCGTGTAGGCAAGATATCTTGTGAATATAGTTTTTGAATCAAATCTTGTACTACTTGGATAGTTTTTTGGGCACGCAATTCTTTTGGGGTAGTGGCATAAGTGTCTGCATTAGTAAGGTATAGTAATAATTCACTATAAGTGTCAGCATTGATGTCTAAATTGAACTGCATACAATGAGGCAAGAGTATAGCCATAGCGTTACCATGAGGGATGTGGGCAATACTACCGCAAGCGTGTCCTACTGCGTGGACTATGCCTACCATGGCATTACTAAATGCAACACCTGCTAGTGTGGATGCTAAGGCAAGAGATGTGCGAGTATCAGGTGTAGGAGAAGTGATTGTAGGTAGGAGATTGTCTGCAATCAAACTCATGGCACTAGTAGCAAACGCGTCAGAGATTGGATTTTTTTGCAAACTAGAAAATGCCTCTATTGCGTGACAGAGAGCGTCCATTGCGGTGCTGGCGATCAGTCTAGGTGGTAGGGTGGCGGTGAGGCGTACATCAATTACAGCACAGTCGGGTAGAATTTCGCTAGAGATGAATTCCATTTTGACACCAGTATTTTGGTTCTTGATAACTGCAACTGCTGTGCACTCACTGCCTGTGCCACAAGTGGTAGGCATAACTACAAAAGGTATGTGATTGCCGCGTTTTATTATTTCGTTACCCGCTAATTCCATAATATTGGCTTTGTTTTGACTGAGTGACATACGCACACCTTTTGCGGTATCGATTACGCTACCACCACCGATTGCTATAATTCCATCACAATTGTTTTGATGATAGAATGCGGTAATGGTATCAATAACTAGGGTGGAACTATCCACTGGGATATCTGTGTAAATATTATCAGTATTTACTCCGGATTTGGATAGTATAGTGGTGATTTGGTCAAGCAAACCAATTTTTTGGATGCCTTGGTCGGATAATATTAGTGGTGTATGGCTACCCAAAAAATTCAATTCATATGGGATATTTTCTATTGCTTTGTCACCACACAATATTTTGACAGAATTGATAAATTCAAAGTATTTATTCATGTTGTTACCTCATTTTGTATTTTGTAGATTTGAATAAAATCCTAGTGTACATGCGGAGAGTACAAACTTGTTTTTTGATTTTTGGGAGAATTTTGCGTGTCATAAACCTAGGGAACAAATAGCATTCTACACGATTGATGACGCGGACAAGTGTAAGCCCTTGGGCGATGTCTCCCGCTAGGAGCAATTGGTGTTTGGCGAATGCTTGTGCTACATTTTGCCTAGCGAGCATAGTGTCAACGGCTGCTGAATTACTCTTGAATGTGACAGTAAGGTCGCTAGGTTTGTCTATTTTGGATGTGTAAAAGACACCATTTATTCTTATTAATCTAATGTATGTACCGAATGGGAAAATACCAAGACTTATAGAAAAATCTCTCGGTAAAGTGTCTAAATCTTTTTTGATTATATCATCATAGTGGTAGCCTGCTATTATGCCTTTGCATAATATAGGGAATATTAGGCTACACAATTTATTCTTTTTTATTTTGGCTTTCATAATGTAGTAATATTACAATTAAAATTCAAAAAAAGCAATCAAATAAGGATAGTTTGTATCAAAAAATTTTGCATTATATA